>JAADFM010000030.1 GCA_013152845.1 Methanobacteriota archaeon
GACGGATATGTTCTTTTCCCCGGGGTTTTCTTTTTAAAGAAAAGGCCGGTTCTGAGTCTGACCGGCGGCGCTTGGATCCACTCGTCGGTCGTCGGGCTTGACGCCCTAGACCTCCTCGTGTCTCCACCCATAGATTCATGTCGCTTGCGCGAATGAAGGACGGATATGGTTCTTTTATCGCTGGTCTGAAGGACCGCACGGAACTCCTAAAACGAAGCAATCACGTCCCCGCGTGTCACGATTCCCACAAGTTTCCCGTCATCGTCTACCACCGGGAGCCTGTTCACCTTCTTCTTCGACATGAGAGCCGCCGCCTCCCCCATATCCGCCCCAGGGGATATGGTGTGGGGAGGGCTGGACATGATGTCCTTCACCCTTGCAGAGGCCGCCCTGTTTATCCTCTCCGCGGCCTCCTTTAGCCCTATCTTCATGCGCACCGGCAGTTCCAGCACGTCCAGGGGGCTGGGGAGGATGGTATTAATCTTCAGCTCGTGGCTCTCCAGGAGCTCCATGATATCGGCCTCGCTTAAGACCCCCACCACCTGGCCGCCCTCCACCACAGGGACGCCGCTTATCCGGTTCTCCCTGAGGATCCTGGCGGCCTCGAAGACCGGCTCCTCCGGGGAGAGGGTCACCACCTTCCTTGTCATAATCTCTTCGACCCTTGCCATCAGGGATGCACCCCTATCGTCTTCAGGCCTGCGCTCTCCTCGAAACCGCACATGATGTTCATGTTCTGGACCGCCTGGCCCGAGGCGCCCTTGACGAGGTTGTCCTGGCAGACCACCATGACGAGCCTTTCCCGCTCGGAGTCCACGCCGAAACCGCCGATGTCTATGTAGTTGGAGCCCCTGCTGGCGCTCATCCTGGGGACCTCGCCCGCATCCCAGATGCGCACAAAGGGCTCGCCCCGGTAGAAATCCTGGTATATGGCCCTGACATCCTCCCCTGTCACGTCCTCCCTCAGGAAGGTGTGGATGGTGGTGGTCATCCCCCTGATGACAGGGACGATGTGGGGCACGAAGGATATCCTGGCCCGGGGGTTGACCTTCTTCAGCTCCTGCTCTATCTCGGGCATGTGCCTGTGTGAGGTAATCTTGTAGGGCAGGGCACTCTCGTCGGCCATGCAGAAGTGGACCATCGGGGTGGGTCTGGCACCGGCCCCGGAGATACCGCTTTTTGAATCCACCACGATGTGGCCGGGTTCGATTATACCTGCCTTGAGGGCCGGGACGAGGCCGAGGATTGCGGTGGTGGGGTAGCATCCGATATTGGCCACGAGGTCGGCCTTCCTGATGGTGTCCCTGTAAAGCTCAGGGAGGCCGAAGACCGCCTTTTCATTGAGCTCCGGGGCGGTATGGGGTATCCCGTAGTATCTCTCATAGGTGGCGGGGTCGTCGAACCTGAAGTCGCCGCTTAGGTCCACCATCTTCAGCCCGGCGTCAAGGAATGTCCCTGCCGCCTCCATCGCAAAGCCGTGGGGTGTGGCGGTGAAGACGAAATCCGCCCTCTCGGCAATCCCGGAAAGCTCGGGCTCTTCGAATCTGATGTCGAGTATTCCCTCCAGGTTGGGGTGGGCCGCGGAGACCTTCTTGCCCGCATACTGCCTGGAGGTCACGGCCTCGATGTCCACCCCGGGGTAGCCCGCCAGGATGCGGAGGAGCTCCCCCCCGGTATAGCCCGAGCCGCCGATGATTGCCACCTTCATGGTGACCTCTTTCCCCTTCGACTCAAATAAACCTTTTTATCATAAAGGCCGATATTCCCCTGTGATTGAAGAAATCCAGAGAATCGTAGGAAGGGACAGCGTCCTCGCCCGCCCCCCGGACCTGGAGGCATATTCCCGGGACTTCTCTGATTTCAGGGAAAAACCCATCCTGGTGGTCATGCCCGGGAGCAGCCGGGAGGTCCAGGGCGTCGTGGGGATAGCGGCCAGGGAGGGAGTACCCGTCATCCCCAGGGGGGCAGGGACCAACACCTGCGGCCAGGTGGTGGGGCGGGGCCTTGTCCTGGACATGACCCGGATGGACCGCATCCTGGAGGTCAACCGCCGGGACTTCTACTGCAGGGTCCAGCCCGGGGTGGTCCTGGATGCCCTCAACAGGGAACTGGAGGAGGCGGGCCTCTTCTTCCCCCCGGACCCGGCCAGCTCCAGGGTGTGCACCATCGGAGGCATGGTGGCCAACAACTCATCGGGACCGCATTCGATGAAGTACGGCACCACCAGGGACTACGTCCTGGGCCTGGAGGCGGTCCTGGCCACCGGGGAGGTCATCAGGACGGGCTCCCTGGCCAGGAAGTCCTCCTCGGGGTACAACCTGACCCGGCTCCTTGTGGGAAGCGAGGGGACCCTGGGGGTCATAACCGAGGTCATCCTAAGGGTCCTGCCCGTCCCGAGGGCGCGGGGGAGCCGCATCTATACCTTCGATTCCCTGGAGGGACTCCGCCGGGCCGTGGACGGCGTCCTGGACCGCACCGCACCCGCGGGACTGGAGTTCATCGACGACATCTGCCTGAAGGCCCTCAAGCAGAGATACGGCCTGGATTTCGGGGATGCCGCCTTCCTGCTGGCGGTGGAGTTCCACGGCGGGCAGGGATGGGTTGACAGGCAGCTGGAGATGGTGGGGGAGCTCCTGGGGGAGGGCGTGGAGGCCGGGGACCCATGGCGGTGGAGGCGCAACCTGGTCCCGGCCCTCATCAACTACAGGGACGGGGCCCGGCCGCTGGCTGTCACAGAGGACGTCTCGGTGCCGGTATCCAGGGTCTGCGAGGCCATCGGGAAGGTGAAGGCGATATACTCCTCGGGGGGATTCGAGGTGGCGGTCTACGGGCACGGGGGCGACGGGAACCTCCACATGCGGGTCTTTGCAGCCCATGGCGAGGAGGAAAGGGTCCGGGAACTGGCAGGGAAGGTCTATGACTACGTCCTCTCGGTCGGGGGTTCAACCACGGCAGAGCACGGGGTGGGTCTCCTGAGGGCGGGATACATGGACAAGGAGCACGGCCAGGCCATGGAGGTGATGAGGAGGATAAAAAAGGTCTTCGACCCTGCCGGCATCATGAACCCGGGAAAGATGGGCCTATAGCCGCCTCGGGGGCGAGGTGCCCACAGGGGCGCTGAAGAACTGGGACTCACAGGAATCCGAGCAAAAGTCCTGGCTGGAGTTAACCTCCCTGCCACAGGACAGGCACTTGTTGTGAATGAACCGCCTTTCTGCCATCCAGAGTTCCCCTCTCATTGAATCCGTGGATAGATGGGACGTCATCATATTTAACCTTTTTCGACGAGCGCTGATTTTATATATCGCCCGTTTCAATTTAAGCCCCATGACCGGGAAATCCAAGCAGAAGGTCCTAATCACATGCGCCCTTCCTTACGTGAACAACGTACCACACATCGGCAACATCGCAGGGAGCCACCTGCCGGCGGATATCTTCGCCCGGTTCTGCCGCCTCGCAGGCCACGAGACCGTCTTCATAGGCGGCTCCGACGAGCACGGGACCCCGATCGAGGTATCGGCGGAGAAACTCGGGGTGGACCCCCAGACCCTCTGCGACCAGTACTACCGGGTCCACAAGGAGATATACGACTGGCTCCTGATATCCTACGACAATTTCTCCCGCACATCCCTGCCCATCCACCACGAGACCACCCAGGAGTTCTTCAGGAAGGTCTACGAGAACGGATACGTGGTGGAGGGGACCCTGCGCCTGCCCTCCTGCGAGAAGTGCGGCCGGGTCCTCCCAGACAGGTACGTGGAAGGCACCTGCCCCAAGTGCGGCTACGAGGGGGCCAGGGGGGACCAGTGCGAGAAGTGCTCGAGCATGCTCAACCCCGGAGACCTCCGGTCTCCCAGGTGCGCCATCTGCGGCTCCGCCCCGGTCTTTAAAGACATAAAACACCTGTTTCTGAGCCTGGATAAGCTCGAGGCCAGGCTGAAGGAGTGGATAGAGGGCAACCGGGATGTGTGGTCCCCCCAGGTGGTGAACATGGCCCTGGGCTGGATACACGAAGGCCTCAAACCAAGGAGTATTACCAGGGACATCAAGTGGGGGGTGAAAGTCCCACTGGAGGGCTTCGAGGACCGGGTCTTCTATGTCTGGTTCGATGCACCAATCGGCTATGTCTCCTCCACCAAGGAATGGGCTCAGAAGATTGGAAAGCCCGAGGAATGGAGGCGGTTCTGGCAGGAGGAGGACGCCAAGATATTCCACTTCATCGGAAAAGACAACATCCCCTTCCATACCATCTTCTGGCCTGGAATGCTCATGGCCAACGGCGAGTTCACCCTGCCCTACCGGGTGGCGGGGCTGCAGTACCTCAACTACGAGGGCGACAAGATATCAAAGTCCCGGGGCTTCGGCATCTTCTGCGAGAACCTGTCCAGGACCGGGACCAGCCCGGACATCTGGCGCTACTACCTGACCCTCCTCATCCCCGAGACCGGTGATACCGAGTGGAAGTGGAGGGAGTTCCAGGAGCGGGTCAACAAGGAGCTGGTGGCAAACCTGGGCAACTTCGTCTACCGGACCCTGAGCTTTACCATGAAGAACTTCGACGGCCGGGTCCCCGGGGCCGAGCTGAGCGGGAGGGACCGGGAGCTCCTGGAGAGAGGTAAGAGGTATGCCGAGGAGGTCGGCAATCTCATCTGGGACATCCGACTGCGTGACGCCCTCAAGAAGGTCTTCGAGCTCTCGGACGAGGGCAACCGGTACTTCCAGGAGAACGAGCCCTGGAAGGCCGTAAAAGAGGACCCGGAGCGGGCGGCGGCATGCCTCCATGTGTGCGCCAACCTCTGCTACGACCTGGCGGTGCTCCTGAGCCCGTTCCTGCCCGAGAGCGCGGAGAGGATATGCGCCCAGCTGGGCATGGAGGTGGGGACCCTGGAGGACGTGGGGCAGGCCAGGGTGGAGGCAGGCCAGGAGCTGAGGGATGTGAGACCCCTCTTCCCGAAACTGGACGATAAGAAGATTGCCGAGCTGAGGGAGATTACAAGCAGTGTTACCGAGTACGAGGAGATGTTCAAGGTGGAAGAAGAGTATGTGAGCTACGAGGAGTTCAAGCGCCTGGACCTGCGGACCGCCGAGGTCCTGGAGGCCGGACCGGTCGAGGGTGCGGACAAACTCCTGAAACTGAAGATAAGGGTGGGCGGGAAGGAGAAGCAGCTGGTGGCAGGGCTTGCACCATACTACCGGCCCGAGGAGCTGGTGGGAAAGACCATCGTGGTGGTCAACAACCTGAAACCCGCAAAACTGCGTGGCGAGGTCTCGGAAGGCATGCTCCTGGCCGCAGTGGACGGGAAGAAGGTGGCGCTCCTGACCCCGGACAAGGACGTGAAAAGCGGGAGCAAGGTGGAGTAGAGATAAATCCCGGTGTGGGATTTAGAGTGGTGGTCCAAAACCCCGAAATATACTAACCCACTTAGGACTATAGACTTATTGGTAATAGAACTTTGAAGGAATCACTTAGGAAATAGTTAATTGTTTGCCTCATCCATACTTAAGGTCGTGGTGTCATCAGACGTATTGTTGTCGTGCAGGCTATGCCTTTGGTCTACAGATTAAATACCATAATTGGCCCAAATACCGAAAGGTTTATCAATTTCCTAAATTTTTATTGAAATTATGGCAAAGGTGGGCGAGGTGTTAAAAGCAAAGCTTTCTAAATATCTAAAATCAAGAGATGAACCATTAAAAAAGCAAGCTGAATTGTGTGGGATTAGCTATAGTACTTTTAAGCGATATGGCAGGGGTGAGGTGTTTCCAGATAAAGAAATGCAGGGAAAAATCAACGCAGGATTAGGAATAGTCTTGATGGAAGAGTTAGAAAAAATTGAAGTTGATAGTTCAGACGGGATGAAGTTACCTGTTGAGGCAGTTGAAAAAGAAAAAAAACAGGAAGAAGAGAATACGAAAGAAAAGTATGCAAAGATTCTATTGCAAAAGCAT
>JAADFM010000031.1 GCA_013152845.1 Methanobacteriota archaeon
GGGTTTTTGTTCTCCGGGTTCTCCAGGACCATTGAAGGCCGGGAGCGGATGTACCGGACGCCGTACCGGTCCCTGGCCTTGTTCACGTACTCCTGGAAACCCTTGCCGAATGCCCGCAGGTCCATGTAGAAGATGGTGGACTCAAGGCCCGGGGTGTGCTCGGCCGCTATTATCGCCTCCTTGGTGGAGGCCATGCAGCAGACCTGGGAGCAGTAGGGGTAGTGGCGCACGTCCCGGGAGCCCACGCACTGGATGAAGGCAATCCTTTTGGCCTCCCTGCCGTCGGAGGGGCGCAACACATGGCCGCCGGTGGGGCCTGAGGCGGAGAGGAGGCGCTCGAACTGGAGGTTGGTGATGACGTTGGGGTAGCGGCCGAAGCCGTACTCCTCTAGGGCCGAAGGGTCGAAGGGCTCGTAGCCGGTGGAGACGATGACGGAGCCCACCTCCAGGACGATTTCCTCCTCCTTCTGGTCGGGGTCCAGCGCCCCGGCCTCGCAGACCGCCTGGCACTGGCCGCAGTCGATGCAGTGCTCCCGGTCGATGGTGTACTTCAGGGGTGCGGCCTGGGGGAAGGGCACGTAGGCCGCCTTGCGGGCGCCCAGGCCCACCTCGAACTCGTTGGGGACCTTCACCGGGCATACCTCGGCGCAGAGGCCGCAGCCGGTGCATTTATCCTCGTCTATGTAGCGCGGGTTCTTCCTGACGGTGACCCGGAAGTTCCCGGCCTCGCCTTCCACGGCCACCACCTCAGAGGTGGTCAGGACATGGATGTCGGGATGGCGGGTGACCTCCACCATCTTGGGGGCCAGGACACACATGGAGCAGTCGTTGGTGGGGAAGGTCTTGTCCAGCTGGGCCATCCTGCCCCCGATGGAAGGGGTCTTCTCCACCAGGTAGACCTTGAAGCCCGAGGCCGCCAGGTCCAGGCTGGCCTGGATGCCGGATACCCCGGCGCCTATGACCAGTGCCGCACCAGTTTTGGCCATTATCCTTCCCGGACTGCCCTCAATCGTACTCGGGTACGTAGGCCCCTTCCTTGGTCCTGCGCTCCACGGCAAAACCGCGGATCTTCTCCTTGAGGCCCTTGTTCTTCCTCACCGGTTCCAGGTCCACCTCGTCCGAGACCTCGATGTAGCCCAGTTCCTCGGCCTTCTTGACCATCTCCTCGCCCCGCTCGGTGCGCACGATGACCGTGGACCAGCCGGCCTCGGTGCCGATGGAGCCGCAGGAGAGGTCGGCGTACTCGGCAGTGAAGTTGGTGCAGAGCTTGCAGGACTCGGGCACGCACTCGTCGAAGTCCTTGACCTTGACCGACTTCTCCTCGCCGTCCTTTGTGGTGATGATGAACTTGCCCTTGGTGATGTCGGTCTTGACTATCTCGGCCATGCTTACCCCGAACTTCTCCTCCACGGCCTTCCTCATGCAGCCGTAGGGGAAGTTCTCGAAGCAGAAGAGGCCGATGAGGGTCAGGTCCACGGGCACGTCGGCGTCCTTGGTCTTCTCGATGAGGTTCCTCAAAAGCCCTGTCATGGCCCTGCGGGCCCCGTGGGTCTGGCAGCCTGTGCCCACCATGGCGAGCCGCTTGGTTTCCCTCAACGACTTGCCCCACCGCATGGTCGTCGGTGTCCGGGCGTACTTGGTGCCGCCGCCGGCCATGACCTCCTCGGGTGTGGTGGCCAGGGCCGCCTCGGTCCGCCACTCCTGGTCCCGGGTGGCGAAGACCGCGCCGTCGAAGAGCCCGCCTTCAAGGCCGGCGGCCAGGAAGGCAGTGGCAGCGCCCCCGTCCTGGCCCTTCTCCAGTATCTCGGGCTTCTTGGCCCTTACGGCAATCACCCTCTTGTATACGCCCAGGTCGTCGTCCTCCCGGCGGGTCCCGAAGACGGTCTCGTCCAGCTCGGCCTTCGAATGGGACACCATGGGGCAGACGTCGTAGCAGGTCCCCTCGTCGCTGCAGGATATGCTGCCCTGCTTTATGGTGCACTCGGCGGCCTCGGCCGCATTGCCGTCCTCGTCGAGCTTTATCCTCTCGCAGAATGCAACACAGGTGCTGCACCCCGAACAAATCCCTTGGTCGATAACGACCTTCCTCAACTCGTCGAACCCCTTGCTCACCTTCATCAGGGGCACGAATGTATCGAGTCCTTCAGCAGACATCTATTTCACCTCGTCTCTTTCCAATAACCCTTCAGCCAGGGCGGTCGTCAAATCCAGAATCTCTATGTCCGTATCTTTCCTTTGGTCATACTTCTGTAAGCATTTTAAATGTATCTGACACTTGAGGCAGGGGGCCACCATCCTGGCTGCGCCCGTCTCCTGGGCGTCGGCCATCTTCCGCCTGCGGATTTCGGTATTCTCGTCATCGCAGTTGACCCAGGCAGAGACACCGCAGCAGAGGGATTCATCCCTCGCCTTCGTCATCTCCGCCAGGGTGTAGCCCGCCCTCTCCAGGAGCTGCCGGGGGGCGTCGTAGACCCCCATGTGCCGGCCCAGCCGGCAGGAGTCGTGGAAGGTGGCCGCAACCCCGTCCAGCTTCCCCTGCGGGAGTTTATCCATGTTATCGGCCAACACCTCCGAGACGTGCTTCACGTTGAGCTCCATACCCAGCCTCTCCCTGTAGTCCACCGCCAGAGTGCGCAAGCACTCAGGGCAGGCCGTGACGATGGTTTTGTATCTCTTGAGATACCCGGCGTTCTGCCTCCCGAAGTCCTCGAAATATCCCTCCTGGCCCCGCCAGAGCTGGTCGTGGCCGCAGCACTTCTCCTCGTCCAGGACCGCCGGCACGATGCCCGCGGCATTGAGCAGCCGAATAGCGTTGTCGGCGATGGCCATGCCCTCGAAGCCCACGTCCTCGGCGAAGACTATCTCGTAGTAGGGCAGGCAGCCCATGAAGTAGAGTGTGTCGCTGTCCTCGTCTGTTTTCACGTCCCCGGCCAGGAACTTCCTGCGGCTGGGCCGGGTGGATGGGTCCCTGAGGAGGTCGTAGAAGGCAGTGCCCACGGTGTTGTCGTGGGCGGCTGGGCAGGTGGGGCAGGCGCTGTCCCCCCGCTCGGCCCTGAACATGTCCAGGAACTCCACCCCCATGGGGCAGACCTCCTGGCACTGGCCGCAGGTCAGGCAGTCCCAGGCGTCCCCGGAGGCGTCCAGGCGCTCCTTTTTGCCCGTGACCAGGCTGTAGACGATGCGCCGGGGGTTGAAGCCCTCCTTGACCCTGGCCTTGGGGCAGATGCCCATGCACATGCCGCACTGGTAGCAGTTCCTGACGAAGTCCTCGGGGGTGAGGTCGGTCACCCGGACACCACCTCCAGGACCCTGTCGGTGGGCACGAAGTTCTTGTCCAGGCCGAGTCTCTTGGGCTTGATGCCCATGGCCAGACCCAGCAGCTGGGTGAAGTAGAGCACAGGAATCTCTGCCTCCACCCCGGCAGCCTTCTGCTTGGCATCCAGCATGACGCCGCACAGGGGGCAGGGGGTCACTATGCAGTCCGCCCCTTCCTCCATGGCCTCCTTCAGGATGCCGGAGGTAAGGCCCAGGGCCAGCTCCTCCCTCGTTATCAGGACCGGCCCGCCGCAGCAGCGGGTCTTGAACCCGGACATGGGCAGGGCCCTGGCGCCGGCGGCCTCTATGAGCACGTCCATAGAGGTGGGGTTTTCCACGGATTCGAACCCCACCACCTCCGGGGGTTTCGCTATCACGCACCCGTAGTAGGGGGCAACCTTCAGGCCATTGAGGTCTTTTGTGATTCTGGCCTTCACCGCATCGATACCCACATCGTTGACGATGACATCCAGGGGGTGTCTCGTGGTTATCCTGCCCGTGAACTTCAGGCCGGTGCCCTCGAAGGCCTTCTCCAGTCTCTCCTTCATCCCCGGCTTGTTCCTCACGGCGTACTCGGCCTTCCTCATCCTGTGGTAGCACTCGCTGCACGGGGCAAGGACGTCCAGACCCTTCTCCTCGGCCAGGGCCAGGTTGCGGGCAGGCAGGGCAACGGCCAGGGTATCGCTGATGGAGTAGGCGGCGGTGGCGCCGCAGCAGTTCCAGTCGTCAATCTCCTCGAGCTCAACGCCCAGGGCCTCGAATACCGCCCGGGTGCTCATGTCGTACTCCCTGCCCGAGGCCTCCAGAGAGCAGCCGGGGTAGTAGGCGAACCTCACTTCCCGCCCTCCATGGTCCGGATGTTTTCCAGGATGGTCTTCAGCTGTTTGGTCCCCTTTATCCTGTGGGGCCGCAGGGGGAGCTTGCCCTTTTTGAACAGCTCCAGACCCAGGGGGGCGTTCTTCATGAGACCCTCCACCCCCTGGCCCGACCTGAGGCTGACCATGAGCATCATCCTGGGCTCGAAGAGGCGGCCGTAGCGCACCATGGAGTCCACCATCTCCTGGTAGAAGACAGGGGCCACCCTCTCGTCGGGCTGGACGCCCTCCCGAATCGCGATGCTCTTCACCGCTGCCATGACGTTGGGAATCTCCACACCCCGGGGGCAGCGGGTGTTGCAGGTGTTGCAGGAGGCGCACAGCCAGACGGTATCCGAAGCCAGGACCTCCTCCCGCATGCCCAGGTTTATCATCCTCATGAGCCTCCTCGGCGGGTGGTCCATGGCCTCCACCGTGGGGCAGCCCGCAACGCAGGTACCGCAGGCAAAACATGCGCTGACCCCCTGCCCCCCGGCCTCCATGACCTCCCGGACAAAGCTGGGGTCGCACTCCTTGAGCCTGATAACATCTGGAAGCATAGAAGTCATTTGACGGTTCTCCCATTACTGGGGCTTGTCCATGAGCCCCCTCTTGTCCATGATCCTGCCGTCGGGGGCATGTGGCGTTCTCTTGACGGCATCCCCGGCCTTCTCCATCTCCCGGGCCTCGTCGGCCAGCCTCGCCGCAGCCCTCAGCAGCTCGTGGGCTGCCGCAACCTTGGGGATGTACTCCCCGGCGTCCTTGGTCATGAAACAGCCCTCCACGTCAAGCTGGCCCACCTTCTCGGCCATCTCGTAGGCGGCCATGGCCTTGGCCCTGGCATAG
The DNA here is from genome assembly GCA_013152845.1 of Methanobacteriota archaeon. Lineage (GTDB taxonomy): Archaea > Hydrothermarchaeota > Hydrothermarchaeia > Hydrothermarchaeales > JAADFM01 > JAADFM01. The sequence continues at coordinate 5,016 of JAADFM010000031.1, forward strand.
GGGTTGCTGTAACCGGCATGGGCCACGGCCACGTCCCTTGTGACCACCACCCTGGGGAGGTAGCCCTCCTCGGCCATGGTCCGGCCAAGTTCTGCCTGGATGAGGTTTATGACACCGGTACCTGCCAGGACCTTCAGGACATCCGCATTGAAGAGGGTCATCTCCACCGGGTCCAGGAACTCCCTGCGTGCCCCTATCATGGGGTCCCCCTTCACCAGGATGTAGCCGAGGCCAGCCTCCTCCATGTAGTCCCTGGCCTTGAGACCCGGGGCATCGCCGAAGACGACGGCCCTCCTGCCTTTCAAGGCCTCCATGACCTTCCTGGGTCCGGGGGCGCTGGGGTTGGGAGTCGAGTAGAGGATGAGCTCGGCATCGAGGTCAAGGACAAGACCTGCCACCTCCTCGGCCTGGGCCTTGCCCATCTTGGCCCCGCTGGTGACCACCCTGACGTCTATGTCCTCCCTGTCGGCCCTCTCGTCCAGGAGGAGCTCCAGGACCAGGGAGCAACCTATGTTCCCGGTTTTAACCACTCCGATCTTCATAAGGCACCCGCAGCCTCAATCTATCATGATTTATTATATAAGATTTTCTTATATATATTAACGCCTGTATGCCCTGCCCCTTGGGGGCCTGCCCCTGAATCCCCTGCCCCTGGGGCGGCCCCGGCGGCCCTTCTTCTTGCTGTTGCGGATGCGGTCCTTGCCTCGCAGTTTCGGGTTCAGGGGGGCGTACATCTCGGGGTTGAAACCCTTGATTTCCGTGAACTCCACATAGCCGTGGAACTTCTCGAAGTTGCGCATGTCCTGGTGCCCCGACGGGGAAAGGAGGGTGATGGCCTTGCCTTTCTTGCCCATGCGGGCGGTGCGGCCTATCCTGTGGGTGTAGTCCTCGGCGTCCTGGGGCACGTCGTAGTTTATGATGTGGGAGACGTCGTCTATGTCCAGGCCCCTCGAGGCCACGTCAGTCGCAACAAGGATGGGGTACTTCTTCTCATAGAACCCCCTGATGACCTTCTCCCGCTTGGACTGCTTGAGGTCCCCGTGTATGGCCCTGGCCTCGTAGCCCTGGTGCTTCAGGTTCTCGGCCAGGGTGTCGGTGAGGTGCTTGGTGTTGCAGAATATCATGGCAGATTCCGGGACCTCCATGTCAAGGATGTACATGAGCATCTGGAACTTCTCTCCCTCCTCCACCTGTATGAACACCTCGTCGATGTCGGGTTTGTCCATCTCTGCTGTAATCTCCACAACCTCAGGGTCCCTCATATACTTCTGGCTGAGCCTGAGGATGGGCCTTGGTATGGTGGCGCTGAAGAGCATGGTCTGCCTATCCTTGGGTGTGGCCCGGATGATTCTCCTGATGTCGTCGATGAAGCCCATGTCCAGCATCCGGTCGGCCTCGTCCAGGACCAGGATTTTTATCCCGCCCAGGTTGATGCTCCTCCGCCTCAGGTGGTCCAGGAGACGGCCCGGGGTGGCGATGACTATGTCGGCCCGGCCGAGCTTATTCAGCTGTATCTCGATGGACTGGCCCCCGTAGACCGGGACCACCTTCACCCCCCGGTTCCGGGTCATGTCTTCCACGTCGCGGGTTATCTGGAGGCAGAGCTCCCTGGTGGGCGCCAGGACCAGTGCCTGGAGCCCCCTGCCGGCATCCACCTTCTCGGCAAAGGGGATGGAGAAGGCCGCGGTCTTGCCTGAGCCGGTGCAGGACTGGCCCACCACGTCCCTGCCGGAAAGGGCGACCGGAATCACCCGCTCCTGGACAGGGGTCGGGGTCTCGTACCCGAGGGCGTCCACTGCCTCCAGGGTCTTTTTTTCGAGGGAAAAATCTTCAAATTTCATGGGGTACACATCACTCTTGCATGGAAAAAAAGCGTTTTTCCATCCATGTGTTATTACTTAACGTAAGAAACATTTATTTACCAAGAGTATATATTGCTTTTGTTCTCAGGAGTGGTAGCTCAGACTGGGAGAGCGCTCGACTGAAGATCGAGTGGTCGCGAGTTCAAATCTCGCCCACTCCATTTGAATCCGCCCCTCGCAATGCACTCCGTTATTGCTCGGGGCGTCTTCACCCAGCACATGCAGTTCGCTGGCGCGAACTGGTTTTTTCGCTTTCCCTGGCACTTCCGCTATCTTACCAGGGACAACCTGCCGGAAGGACTACTTGATGTACTCCTTGATATCCTCCAGGACGTCGATTATGTCCTGGACGAGGTCGGACTGGTCTTTCAGCTTCTCACGGAGGTCCTTGATTTCTGACTTCAGGGACTCCACGTCGTTGCGGATGGCCTCCACGGCCTCCCCGGTCTGCCTCTTCTGTTCCCTGGCCCTCCTGATATCCTCGCTGATTTCCCTTACCTTCTCCCTCGCGTCCGAAGGTCCTGTCGTCCCGGCCTCGGCGGGTGTTTCCTGTGTTGGTTCCATCGGGGTCTCCTCCTCTTGGGTTCCTTCTGCTGGGGCACCCTCTTCCTGGGGTCCCTGCTCCTGCTCTTCCAGCTGGTTGAAAAGACCTGTCTCCTTGGCCGTCTCATAGGCCGCCTTCAGGTCCTCCGAAGCCGCCTCTCCCTGGAAAGGTTCCTCTTCAGCCGTTATGGCCTCTTCGAGTTCCTCCTCCAGCTCCTCTATCTCGGGTTCACCGGAATTCACTTCCACGAGGGCGGACTGCTCGTCCAGGTCCTGGAAAAGGTCCGCCCCCCCTGCACCCTCAACGTCCTCCTTCTCAATGGCACCTTCGAGCTCTTCGCTTTCTTCCTTCATCCTCTTGAAGATGTCCGTTGGAAACCTCTTTCCTTCTGCCATATAACCTAAAGGACTCCAAACAATATAAAATCCTTTCTACTTTATGCGCTATTTTGGCGTGTTAATCAAATTCGGCGACAATCTTGCGGCCTGACAGATGCAGTCGTGTCCTCTCGCCGCCTTCAAGGCCCAAGGCTTCCATAATCTCGTTTGGGAGGATACCTATGACCCACCTCTTGCCGGACTTTGTAAGCTTCCGGCTGAATTGCACTTTCGGGGCCCTTTTGATGCCCTTCAGAATCTCCTGGACCTTCTCAACGGTCTCGGCGCTGTGGTACTCCGCACCGCATTGTGTGCACCTGTAACCCCTAAGGTTGGTTATCAGGACCTCTTTATCTCCCACATCCACGGAGAACTCGATGTCATCAACCTTTTCTGCGAGCCCCCCGCATTCAACACACTTCATTGTCTTTTTCATTTTATCTCACCAATCGCGGTTATGACCACCATCCCGTTCTCGAATTCGACAACGACCTGACAGTCCCTCTTGTCCATGCACCATCCCTTGAACTTGTACCGCTTTTTGGGCTGTAGTTCAATTGCTCCGTGAAGGAGTATCAGCCGTATGTCCGCGAGGGTAATCCCCCTCTGGACCATCCGGAGATGGGCGTGGGGAGTCACGACAAAGTTTTTGGTGTCGAACCTCTCCAAGGCCTTGTCTCTTATGCCTTCATGCATATCCTTAACCTCTTTAAATGATTTGTTATTTTCTCTTACTATTCTCTTCAATCCCGCGAACCCTGCTTTCAGCCGCCTCTTTCTCTGAAGCCCACTCGTTTTCCCGGGGCGGAGTTGCCACAGAGCACGCGTTTGGGATTCCACCCCCTACGTCCCTTGGATTTTTGCGGTCCCGGCAACATACAAAAGACTGTATCACATACCTTATGCCTCTTCACCTAGAGAGTCCCTTGGAAAAGTAAGCGCCCCCGAGAACTCCTTCCTGAGTTCGAGGTCCTGGAGGACCTGCATGGCCAGCCGGGTGGCGGCCTCCCAGTGCTTCATATCCGCCTCGGTGAAGGGTAGCCCGTACCTCATGCAAAACAGCACGCCGAATCTGGGCATTGTACCTGAAGGCGTAGCAGTCGTGAAAATAGCGTTTTTGCGATTTTTACTCAAGGGCTTTAGACCTTTTGTTAAAAAGCCGAGGGGGGGAGTTGAACCCCCATCTGCGGATCTGCAGTCCGCCACATAAGCCGCTCTGTCACCTCGGGCGTGGATACTACCCGGGATGTTTTTCCAGGTAATCCCTTGCCGCCCTCCTCACGGCCTCGGCCCCCAGGTGGATGCACTCCGACTTTGTCTCCGGCAGGGACCCCAGTTCCTTTATCACGTCATCGGTGGTCAGGGCCAGGACCTCCTCCGGGGTCCTGCCTTTTACCAGGTCGGTGGCAACGCTGGAGGTCACAAGAGCGGCGGCGCAGGCAAAACCCTCGAAGCTGGCGTCCACCACCCTGCCGTCCCTGACCTTGATATAGGCCTTGAGCTCGTCCTCGCAGATGGTCTCCCTCACCACACCCACACCGTCCGGGTCCTTCATCTTCTCCATGTTATGGGGCTGCCTCAGGTGCTCCAGAATCTTATCACTCACCATCACCCTCCCCCCTTTTCTTCTTCTCGTAGTCCTCGATGGCGGCATGGAGCCCGTCGGCGGCCAGGACCGAGCAGTGCATCTTTATCGGCGGCAGGTTCTCAGCCTCCTCTGCCACGTCTTTTTTCGATATCTTCTTGGCCTCCTCCAGGGTCCTGCCCTTGGCCATCTCGGTTATGATACTCGATGTGCCGATGGCCGCGGCACACCCGAATGTCTCGAACTTTATGTCCTCTATCCTGTCGTCCTTCACCTTGATGTAGACGTACATCACATCCCCGCAGGCAGGGTTACCCACCTTCCCCACCCCATCCGGGTCATCCATGCGGCCCATGTTCCTGGGGTTTCTGAAGTGGTCAATCAGTTTGTCGCTGTACATGATATCATCCTCTAATGGTGGTGGCCTTTCCACTCTGTCTCTTTTTCATAATCTCTGAAATCTTTTTTGAAGGGGGACAGCCTCTTGACGATGCCCGGGAGGTTCTCAAGCACGGCGTCCACGTCCTCCTCGGTGGTCCCCCTGCCCAGGGTCAGCCGCAGTGAGCCGTGGGCATCCTGGTGCTTCAGGCCGAGGGCGGTCAGGACGTGGCTGGGCTCCAGGGTGGGTGAGGAACAGGCGCTCCCCGTGGAGGCGCTAATCCCCACGAAATCCAGCTCAAGGATGATGCCCTCGCCCTCGATGAACCTGAACCCCACGTTGACGTTCCCCGGAAGCCTCTCCTCGGGATGGCCGTTGAGCCATGAGTTCTCTATCTCCAGGAGGCCCTCGATGAGCCTGTCCCTGAGCTTCACCAGGCGCCTGGCCTCGGTGTCCATCTCGGCGGCGGCTATCTCGGCGGCCTTCCCGAAACCCACAATGCCGGGGACGTTCTCAGTCCCTGAGCGCAGCCTCCTCTCCTGGCCCCCGCCGTGGAGGAGGGGCACCACCTTGATGCCGGACCTGATATAGAGGGCGCCTATGCCCTTGGGGCCGTACATCTTGTGGGCAGACATCGAGAGGAGGTCCACCCCCAGCTCATTGACATCTATGGGCACGTG
>JAADFM010000032.1 GCA_013152845.1 Methanobacteriota archaeon
GGTATTCCCACTGGGCCCGGTTTCCCCTGCGCTGGAGTTGGCCGTCGTTGTAGTACCGGGAGAGGTAGGTGGAGACCGAGCTCAGCTGGATATCCTCCCCATAGACAATTTCATATTCCTTCTGGATATCCTGGGACCGGACCCAGGAATCGGGATGCCCGTGCTTCAGCAGTAGGAATACCTTCTCCTTCTGGGTCAGGCCGTGGGGGTCCTGGTTGAGCCAGGAGGGCAGCTGGTGCCCCTGTACATCCTGGAGGACCGCATCCCCGATGGAGGGATCGACGCCGTATAGGTATCCCAGGAATGCCCCCACTTCCCGGGGGGCCTCTTCGGGTTCCATGTCCTCCAGTTCCCTGCTGATGGCCTCCCTGCCGTCACTCCCCTCCATTCTCAGCCGGATGGGCCCCTCCTCTCCCCTGAAGACATAGTCGAGGTAGTCGTCTATCTTCTCCAGGACCCTCCTGTAGGGCAGCCTCTCCAGGGAGATGGAGGAGCTCCCCCTCGGGCCATGGACCTCTATCTTTATGCTGGGATACTTCATTTTCACTCCCTATTCACTACTTATCAATGTTAACATGCTGCCAAGTTACATATAAATAACTTACCATAGCCAATTTTTCATATATTTCCATGCATTATATATATGTTAATAGTAAATTAGAATAATATAAATCTGTTTTCTTTGAAAAGATGCACAAAACGAAACACTTATATATGAGTACTTGTGAATATCATTGTTAACTCGTTCACAGAACGAAGGGGGTAAAGAAGATGGACTTCCTCTTGGAAAAGGCGATGGAAAACACCAGAAAAGAAGAACGTTTCACCCCGGCCGGAAACGGAATCGGGCAGGCGAGGATAACTGTCATAGGCAGTGGAGGAGCTGGAAACAACACCATAAACCGGCTTCACAGGATCGGAATCAGCGGCGCTCAGCTCATAGCGGTCAATACCGACAGGCAGCACCTTGAGACCATTGAGTCCGATAAGAAGATGCTGATAGGCACCGAGCTGACGAGGGGCCTCGGCGCCGGCGGCTATCCCGAGATAGGGGAGCAGGCTGCCCTGGAGGCAAAGCCCGAGCTGCGGAGTGTGCTGGAAGGCTCGGACCTTGTGTTCCTGACCGCTGGCCTCGGCGGTGGCACGGGTACGGGCAGTCTTCCTGTAATCGCTGACATCGCAAAGCAGACCGGGGCCGTGGTTGTCGGTGCCGTGACCATGCCCTTCAATGTAGAGAGGGCGAGGATCGGAAAGGCCAAAGAGGCCCTCCTGAAGCTCAAGAAGGCCGCCGACAGCGTGGTGGTTGTGGACAACAACAAACTCCTGTCCCATGTCCCTGACCTGCCCATCAACGATGCCTTCGGGGTTGCCGACGAGGTCCTCTCCAGGATGGTCAAGGGCATAACCGAGACGATAGCGGTCCCCAGCCTTGTGAACCTTGACTTCGCAGACGTGCGCAGTGTCATGAGGGACAGCAGCGACAGGGGTGTCGCCATGATAGGCCTTGGGGACTCTGACACCCGGAACCGGGCAGAGGAGGCCGTGCTCCATGCCATGGAGAACCCGCTCCTTGAGGTTGACTACAGGGGTGCCACCGGGGCCCTGGTGCACATCACCGGCGGCCGGGACCTGACCCTGGGAGAGGCCAACAAGATAGGGGAGCTTGCAACCTCCTACCTCAGGGACGATGCATCGGTAATCTGGGGTGCTAGGATAGACCCTGAGTACGACGGCAGGGTGCAGGTCATGATAATCATGACAGGCGTCTCCTCGCCTGACATCCTCGGGCCCAACGACTCTATCCAGAAGTTCCAGCAGCCCTCCTACTCCGGCAACCTCTTTGACAGGTACGTTAGGGCCAAGCCCAGACCAGTCAAGCCGCCCGGAGCGGACAGGATTCAGAGACCGGAAAGCCTCATGACAGACGTCCTGAAGGATTCAGGCATTGACTACATCGTGTGAGTTCACGAGGGGTCGAAATGACAACCCTTTCTGAACAGCTGGCAAAACCCGAGCTCCCTGAGCCATCCAGGGAGAGCGTCGACCTGGGCCGGACCTATTCGGTCCTCTCCTTCGGCGACGTCTCGGGTGCCATCGAGGACTATACCCTGATCCCAATAGATCAGGAGGGTCTGGTGGTTGTAAAGAACCTCGTATTCTTCGAATAGGAGGTCTGAGAATGGAAAGGCGAAAAGTGGTCGTGCTTGGAAAGTACGATGCAGGTAAAAGCACCCTGATAAGCAGGCTCGCAGACAACGCCAAGAACGTGGAATATGACGGGATAACCGTTTCCATGGACATCGGCTACAAGGTCTTCGGCAACAAGAAGCTCTACTTCTTCGGGACACCCGGCCAGGAGAGGTTCAAGTTCTTGAGGAAGATACTCTCCGAGGGCCTGGACTGCGGGATAGTAGTGGTGGACTCCACCCGCGGCCTGACCAGGGAGGACATGGAAATCCTGGAACAGGTGAAGGCCATGGGCGTCCCCTATATGGTCTTTGTCAACAAGACCGACAAGGGGGAGCTGGACTACGACTTCGGGGTGGCCACCGTCAAGGGCTCAGCGCTTCACGGTGATGGGGTGAATAGAGTGGTGGAAACCGTCCTCGCCATGACATGACGGAGGTGATGAGGAGATGGATACCGAGACAAAAAAGTTTGCAAACACAGCGGTTAAAATCAACGTGATAAAGAGCGTTTTTGGTGAAGGGGAGAAGCTCAAGGGCAAGGAGATCGTCGAACGGGTTCGCGCCCAGGGATACAAGGTCAAGGATGCCAATCTGAAGATGTTCATCTATTACAACATGCTGTACAAGCACCTGAAAAAGGAGGACATCAACGGCATCAACCACTACAGCCTGGTCTAAGGCTTCCTCCATCCCCTTTTTTATATTATTTTTACCTTTTCCTTCAGCAGGGGTCTGTGGATAGTCGGGACATACCAGCCCTTCTGCCTGATAATCATCTCCTTTTTGAGATTGTATTCCCCTTCGCTGCCTTTCATAAATCTCCCCTGATATTATAATATCCCTTCTAGCATAAATAGTTATTTGATATCCTCTCCGAAGACCACCCCTTCAACAGGGTTATCCTGGCTGAGGAAGCGGCGGACGATAGGGGGGGTTATAACCGTTGTGATTACCGCCAGGAGAACAAAACTCGAGAAGATGCTGTCACTGATCTTCCCCATCCCGTATGCGATGTTGGCAGCAGCCAACCCAACGGCCAGACGGGTGGTCATGGCCGAAGCCATCCCCAGGGACTCCCTGACCGAAAACCCCATGGCCAGGGCAGGGAAGAAGCCCCCCACGCCCTTGCTCAATATGGCCACCGTCACCAGTGCAGATGCAAAGACCAGCTCGCCCTCTACGTTCAGGATGGAGAGGATGTCCGTGCTGCAACCTGAAACAAAGAAGAAGATGGGTACAAAGAAGCCATAGCCTATGGCGTTCAGCTTCTCCAGGAACCAGCCGGTCTTTATGGAATCCGAGACAGCGATACCCGCAAAAAAGGCCCCGACTATGGGATGGAGGTCGATGTTCTCAGATACGATGGCCACTATGAGGAGGACCAGTATGAGGAACCTGGTCTCTGCCTCGATGGAGACCATAAACTTTGGCCGGTTCAGGGAATACTCGGCGAATTTCGGGACGATATAGAGGATGGCCATGAAGAAGAGTAGCAGGACCAGGACATAGGAAACCGGGTTGAAGGGTTCGCCTGCGAGGGCCTTTATGAGGACGGCCAGGGCCACCATGCTTACGATGTCGTCGAGGACTGCAGCCCCCAGTACCGTTGTCCCCACCCGTGTGGCCAGTAGATTGAGTTCCTTCAGTACAGGGGTCACCACTCCCACGGAGGTCGTGGATAGGATTACTCCCATGAGGGCCTTGACGGTGGTCGGATAGCCAAAGGCATCGGCCAGGAGATATCCGCTGGCGAAGGGGATGAGGAAGGTGAAGCTCCCCAGGACTGATGCCTTCTTCCAGTTCTCCCTGATGATGGTAGGGTGCATCTCCAGCCCGGCCAGGAACATGAGGAACACTATCCCGAACTCGCTCAGGGAGAGGAGGAGCCCGTCCTTCTCCACCACCCCCAGGCCGTTCCAGCCCAGGAGCATACCGAAGATGATTATGCCTGTGACCTCCGGCATCCCCACGCCCCTAGACAGGAGGGGAGAGAAGAAGGCCACGGCCATTATGATGAGGAAAAGGAGAAGGACATCCACCCTATCCACCCTGGATTTTCAGGGAGGCCTTTCTGCATCCATCCCTATTGCCCACAAGGACCAGGGTGTCTCCGGCGTGTATGGTCTCATCCTCCTGTGGGTCGATGACTCTCGGCCCCCTGAGGATGGCAGATATGAAACAGTCCTTGCCCCTGAAGTTTGAGACCTTCTTCCCAGAGGCGGCAGAGCCTTCCACTACCTTCATGAAGATGGTATCGAATTCCCTGGTACCCATTAGAGAGTAGTCAAAGGCTACAGCCTCAAAATAGTAGGCTAGGATGAGCGGCGGCGAGATGGCCACGTCGATGCCCAGAGCCTGGAACATCTTCTGGTTCCGGGACTTGTTGACCTTTGCGGCCACCCTTTTGGCACCGAGCATCTTGGAAAACTCACAGACCATGAGGTTCTTCTCGTCGCTGGGGGTCAACGCCATGACCACGTTTGCTTTGTCCACTCCTACCTTTTTGAGGACCTCTGGATTGGTGGCGTCGTCGTTTACCACTTGGATGTGGTGGAGGGAGGCCACCTCCTGGGCGATTTCTTTGTTTATTTCAACCAGGACGACATCGAAACCGGCGCCTGTGAGCCTTTTGGCTACATAGACCCCTATTTCCCCTGCGCCTACGATGACAATCATACTATTCCCTTAGCCTCCGCCCTTGATAAAACTCTCGACCATGTCCCTGGCCACGTTGTCCGGGTACTGCTCGGGTGGGGTCTTCATGAAATAGGACGAGGGGGCCAGGAGGGCCCCGCCGACGCCCCTGTCAATGGCCAGCTTTGCGCATCTTATGGCGTCGATGACCACCCCGGCCGAATTCGGCGAGTCCTCAACCGACAGGCGGCACTCCAGGTTCATGGGCACGTCCCCGAAGTGGCGGCTCTCGATGCGGAGGAAGCAGAGCTTGTTGTCCTTCTGCCAGGGCACGTAGTCCGAGGGGCCGACGTAGACGTTGTCTGGCTCGATGTCCATGCCCCGGGCCAGGATCTGGGAGGTGACGGCGTTGGTCTTGGAGCGCCGCTTGGAGAAGAGCCGCTCCTCCTCCTTCATGTTCAGGAAATCGGTGTTCCCGCCGGTGTTGAGCTGGTAGGTGCGGTCGATGGGCATCCCGCGGTCCAGGAAGAGGTTTGTGAGGGTCCTGTGAAGGATGGTGGCCCCTACCTGGGACTTGATGTCGTCGCCGATGATGGGCAGGCCGGCCTTCTCGAAGCGCTGGCGCCAGTAGTCGGTCTGTACCCACTTTCCGTTGGGTTCCTGGGTCCATCCGCTTGCGATGAAAACAGGGATGCAGTTGATGAAGCCGCAGCCTGCCTCCAGGGCCTGTTCCACGTACCACTTGGTGGCCATCTCACTGCCCACCGGGAGGTAGTTGATTACCACGTCGGTATTGGTATCCTTGAGGACCTCGGCCACGTCTACCGTTGATGAGGGGTGCTTCTCGATAATCTGAGAGAGGTATTTGCCCAGGCCGTCGTGCGTCATGCCCCGCTGGACCTCGACGCCCAGTTTCGGGACCTTGGAGAATCTTGCGGTGTTGTTGGGCTCTGTGAAGATGGCCTTCGAGAGGTCCTTTCCCACCTTGTTCTTGTCGATGTCGAAGGCCGCCGAGAAC
>JAADFM010000033.1 GCA_013152845.1 Methanobacteriota archaeon
CATCTTCCCACACCACGAGAACACCCTGGCCCTCACCGAGGCCTATACCGGGAAGGAGTGCGCCCGGTTCTGGCTCCACACCAGGCACCTGACGGTGGAGGGCGGCAAGATGTCCAAGTCACTGCGCAACTATTACACACTGAGGGACATCCTGAAAAGGGGCCACACGCCCCGGGGGGTCAGGCTCTTCCTGCTGTCCTGCCACTACAGGAAAAAGCAGGACCTCACCTTCAGGAAGCTCGCGGCAGCTGACAGGCGGGCCGAACGGCTCAGGGAGTATTACCTGGAACTCTCCAGAAACGAAAACCCCGGCCCGGTGGACAGGGGCGTGACTGAAGAAGCGGGGGAGATGCTTGAGGACTTCGAGGAGGCCATGGACGACGACCTGGATACAGGGGCCGGCCTCAGGGTCCTCTGGAGGTTCGTCCGGGGGACCGGGGCCGGGGGGATGAGCGGGAAAACGGCCCGGGAGGTAAGGAAAGTCATGGACAGGATAGATTCCGTCCTCGGGATTATGGGGGGTCGTTGATGGCCGTCATCGAGGTGGAGGGCCTCACCAAGGTCTATGAGAAGAAGATACGTGCCGTGGACGGGGTGAGCTTCGCCATCGAAGAAGGGGAGGTCTTCGGCCTCCTGGGTCCCAACGGTGCCGGCAAGACCACCCTCCTCCACATGCTGGCCACCCTCCTGGAGCCCACCGGGGGCACGGCCAGGGTCAACGGCCACGATATCAGGAAGGAGCCGGCCAAGGTGAGGGCGTCCATAGGCATCGTCTTCCAGGACCCCTCCTCCGACGACCTCCTGACCGGCTACGAGAACCTCATGCTCCATGCCATGATGTTCGGGGTGCCCCGGGCCGAGTGGAAGGGGCGCATCCGCAAGGCCCTGGAGCTGGTGGAGCTTACCGACAGGGCCAACGACAGGGTCAGGAAGTATTCCGGGGGGATGCGGAGGCGTCTTGAACTGGCCAGGGGGCTCCTGCACAAACCGAGGGTGCTGTTTTTGGACGAGCCCACCCTGGGCCTGGACCCGCAGTCGAGGGAGCGGGTATGGGAGTATATACAGAAACTCGTGGAAGAGGAGGGCATCACCGTCATCATCACCACCCACTACATGGAGGAGGCCGACCACCTCTGCGACCGGGTGGCCATCATCGATTTCGGAAGGATAGCGGTCATGGACAGCCCGGCCGCACTGAAGCAGGAAATCGGGGAGAGGATCCTGCTGAAGGGGGTGGGGGGAGCATACCCCGACCTGGATTCCATGGCCTTCCTCCAGAGGGTAGAAAGAGACGGCGACCGGGTGGAGCTGTGGGTGGACGACGCATCGAAGAGGCTGAAGCCCATCCTGGAGGCCTTCCCGTCATTCGAGAAGGTGGAGATAAGGCCCCCGACCTTAAACGATGTCTTCCTGAAATACACCGGCAGGGAGATCAGGGAGGGCAGCGCCGAGGGCGGTTTCTTCGAGAGGGCCTTGGCCAGGAGGGCCAGGAGGTGATGAGATGGGGAATGGCTGCCCAAGATGGTCAGGGAAGATGCCCGTAATCCTCCTGACCACCCTGGTCTTTGTGGGTGGTTGTCTCCAGGATGGAGGAGGCTCCAACTTTCCAGAGGCCAAAGAGGAATTCCCTGTCCAGGGCCTCTACTGGAGGACCGTCTCCTACTACTATTATCCGGGCATCTATGGAGACCTGTATAACCACGAGGACAACCTCAGGTTCGTCAAAAAGGCGCGAGATGCCGGTGCTAACTACCTCCTCCTCAGGGTCTTCTACAACGGTACCGGGGAAGGCGGTCTCGTTGGAGACGACGAGGCCGCAGAGCTCTACCTCGGGGATGCCATCAAAACGGCCCACGAGTACGGTCTGGGGGTCCTCCTTGTCCCATATGTGGAGTCCAGGGAGTACTGGGTGACAAAGAAGTGGGTACTCTCCGGGGAGGAGTACAGCAGGGTCGTCCTCAGATGGGCAGAGTTCGCAGAGGAAAACGATGTGGAGATGTTTGCGCCCGGGGTTGAGATGAGTATCATCATGGATGCAGACGAGGCGGGGGAGTGGCTCAGGGCGATACTTCCCCGCATCAGGGAGGTCTACACCGGCCAGGTCGCGGTGATTGAGCATCCCTATCTCGGCAGGCCGGACCTCCTGGACGCCCACGACGCCTTTGCAGGCTACGACTGCCTGGGGATGACCGTGTTCCCCTGGAAGAAGTATGAGGGAGGGGAGATTGACATAAGGAGTATCGAGGACTACGAGAAGGAGGTCGAGGAAATAGCACAGATGACCGACGACCTGGGAGAGAGATACGGTATCGACTGCAGGCTGGCCGCCCCCCTCGGCCTGGACTTCTGGCAGGGGGAGGAGCCGACGCCGGAGGTACTGGTGGAGGTCTACGGGAGGGGCCTGGATATCCTAAAGGCCCATGGCTTCACCGGGGTCTTCCTCTTCCACTGGGCATCGGAACACGACCATCTCGGGGAGTCCAGGGAGGTGGAGGCGATGCTCAGAGAGAGGTGGACGAAGAGCCAGGGAGGGGCACCATGAGCGAGCTGAGCGGTCTGGCGGCCCTGTGTTTTGAAGGCACGAAATTATAAAAGGATTAGTTGTGATTACTTCTCTAAGATGAGATTATTAATACAAAAATGTGCTTTAATTGCTTTGTTTTTAACCGTTTTATGTTATCCTGTTAATGCGTATAGTATTCAGATATGGAACGATGGGTATGGACCTAATATTAGGCCTGAAATAAACTCGATTTATGGTGTGCACGTTATCCAAGAAAACGGTGACTTAAGCTCTGATGTGTGGATGTTTTTTATTGTTCCAAAAAATTTCACTGACAAAAGAGATGATCTCACAATTTCATTTCACCCTTGGGAGCATATACAAAACGAAAACGGACCAATAAAAATCAATGAAATATTGATATGTGACAAACCTTATGGTGATGGTGGGTGGAGCTATGATAGGGGCTATCACGAGCCCTGTGATGAACCATATAATTATTCAATTTCGAAAAGAGAACGTGCAGACAATTTAAAGAACTATTTTAATTATGATATCACATTCTCTCCTAAAAAATCAGATCAGAAGTTGCAACAATTTGTTTTTAAAGTTAATTACACTACACCTCACTTTATTTTTAAACAAGGGGATTATTCGGTTGCGTGGTTGGATTATCCCAATATGCAAAATAAAAACTTTCCAATAATAAATAGTCTATTATTACCAACACAATATGACATACCCAGGTTCATCCCTGAAGCGGATAGAATTGAAATGGTGAGTTATTATGAGGGGGATGATCGATTTTATAGATGGGCATTTGTTTTTAGGGGGGGAGATGATAAGATTGTTTGGTACTCAAATGATAAAGAACTTAAAGAGAATGAGAGGGAGCAACAATTATTTTACACTGTACTAGGTGCAGTAATCGGTCTTTTTATTGCAACTATTCCCCCATATATTAAGCGATTTTTTGATTGGTTGCGTCAGAACATTAAATGATGGATTACTCAGAAATTAAATCCAAACCATGTTATTGGAAATACCAATGGGAAAAAATACTACCGTATCGACTGTGATTATCTCGATATTGTAGAAAGAAACAAAAAGCAATTTAAAAACGCAGAAGATGCCGAAAGAGATGGATATGTTGCATGCAATTCATGTAATCCTAAAGATTAAACATACCCTCATAGTCCGCCAAGGGTCTCAGCCGGTGCCGATGGATATTTAAATAAACCCAGCGCCATGTTTTCTCATGAGGGTCTACCTCGACCTGTGCGCATGGAACAGGCCTTTTGACAGTTGGGAGGTCCAAAAGGTCAAAGATGAGGCCCATGCAGTCATTGCCCTGCTGGAACGACCCGACATAACCATCATAGGCTCACGGTTCGCCATGCGCATGATAGAGGAGATATCTTGGGACATTAAATACGAACACGTTTCATCTCTGATGAACGAATATGTTAAAGAGATTGTAAAAGAGGAAGCTGTAATGCTCCACCAAGCCGATATGTTACAGGCAAAATGCAGGCTGAAAAAACTGGAAGACGCCCTCCATCTGGTCATCGCCTGCCACGGAGATGCCGAGTATTTCGTTACCACCGACCAGGAACTGATAAATAAGAACAGATGCATAAAAGAGCAGTTGCAGAAGTTAGGATTCGCTCTCAATATAGCCAATCCCATGGAACTGGTGTGATAAGATGGAAATCCTTTCTAAAGACAAAATCGAAAGAGGCATAAATGTGGTCTACAGGGAGCTAGGCGCAAAAGATGCCGTACTCTTCTTCAGGGCCATCAGCGGGGGTAAAGGGGATTTCACCCTGGACCGCACCAAGATGCCCGAGTTTACTGACAAGAACGTCAGGAAGATATTTTCCGAGCTGGCGAGATAAAACCTTTGAAAGGGCCATGGCCTATTTCAACCGGACCTGGCCTTTCTTACCGCCTTCACAATGTCCTCTACGGAAAGGCCCATTCCCTCGGCTCTTTCCTGTGCCTTCCTCACAGTCACCTTTGTAATGTCATCCATCCCAAGAATCCCCCGGGCCATAACCTTTGAAATCTTTGCTGAACATGGCCCACAATCACCTTTTTATTCCCCAGACGGCAATAGATGCCCATGAGCGAGCTGAGCGGTCTGGCGGCCCTGTGGCTGAGGGAGTTCAAGGTATTCACCAGGGAGCACTCCAGGATGGTCTCCGCGGTCTTCACCCCCATCCTCTGGCTCCTGGTCTTCGGCGGCGGCCTGGGCTCCAGCATCGCCATCCGGGGCATCAGCTACCAGACCTTCATCTACCCCGGCATCGTCTGCATGAGCCTGCTCTTCACCTCGGTCTTCTTCGGTGTCTACATCGTCTGGGACAGGAAAATCGACTTCCTGAAGGAGGTCCTTGTTGCACCGCTGCGCCGCTCCACCATCTTCCTGGGCAAGGTCATCGGTGGCATGACCGACGCCCTCATCCAGACCACGATTATCCTGGCCCTTGGCCCCTTCTTCGGCATCGGCTATTCCGCCACCGCCCTGGCCGAGGTATACCTGGTCATCCTCCTCCTGGCGGCAGGGCTTGTGAGTCTCGGCCTTCTCATCGGCTCCCAGATGGAATCCCCCGAGGGTTTCGGCATGGTGGTGAGTTTCGTCGTATACCCCATGTTCTTCCTCTCCGGGGCCCTCTTCCCCATAGACGGCCTGCCCCCCTGGCTCTCGGCCTTCGTCTACCTGGACCCCCTCACCTACGGCGTGGACGCCATGCGGGGCGCACTGCTCGGCCAGGGCCGGTTCCCCTTCGTCTTCGACCTTGCCATCCTTGCCGCCTTCGCCCTGGGGATGGCGGGCGCGGGCACCATGGCCTTCAGGAGAATGAAGGTGTGAGGATTCCCTCAGTCCTCTATCTTGAACCTCTCCACCGCCTCCTGGAGTTTCACCGCCAGGTTGGCCAGCTCCTGCGTGGATGAGTTGAGTTCTTCCATGGAAGCGGACTGCTCCTGGGTTGCGGCAGAGGCGGCCTCGGTACTGGTGGCCGTCTGGTTGGCAGCCGCTGCAATCTTCTTTATGGCCTCCACCACCTTCTCGGCCATCTCGGCCTGCTCGGTGGTTGCCTCGGTGATGCCCTGGACGTTCTCGGCCACCACCTTGGCGTCCTTTCCTATCTCCTCCAGGGCCATGAGGGCCTGGTTGACCACCTCGCTGGATTCCGAGATGCCCCTCGCACTCATCTCCATGGTCTCAACCGCCCTCCTGGTCTCTGCCTGGATATCGCGCACCAGGTCGGATATCTCCTCGGC
>JAADFM010000034.1:0-3690 GCA_013152845.1 Methanobacteriota archaeon
GACCCCTCCACCGCCCACTCGATGTCCTGGGGGAAGCTGTAGTGGGCCTCCACCTCCTTGCCCAGCCTTGCCACCCTCAATATCTCCTCGTCGGTGAGGACCTGGCCGGTGCGCCTTTCGTCCTCTATCTTGACCTTTATGGTCTTGCCGGTCTTCGGGTCCTTGGTGAACATGAGGTCCTTGGTCATGATGTCCTTGCTGATAATCTCCTCGGTCTCCTTGTCCACCACGTAGTGGTCGGGGGTCACCGTCCCGGAGACCACACCCTCTCCCAGGCCCCAGCCGGCCTCGATGATGAGCTTGTTCTTCTCTCCTGTGGCAGGGTGGATGGTGAACATCACCCCGGCCTTATCGGAATTTATCATCTTCTGGACCACCACCGCGATGGAGACCTTGGAATGCTCGAAGCCCTGCTTCTCCCGGTAGAAGATGGCCCTGGGGGTGAAAAGGGAGGACCAGCACTTCCTCACCCTCTCCACCACGACGTCCTCGCCCCTGATGTTGAGGAAGGTCTCCTGCTGACCGGCGAAACTTGCCCCGGGCAGGTCCTCGGCGGTGGCAGAGGAGCGCACGGCCACGAACTCCTCCTCCACGCCGGACATCTCGGAGAGCTTCCTGTACCCTGCCATTATGTCGTCCTTTATGGACTGGGGCATCTCGCTCTCCTCGATGACCTTCCTTACCTTCTTTGAGGCCGCCTGGAGCTCCGAGGACTTGTCCACGTTGGCCCCGCTCAGTATCTCGTTTATGGAATCCCTGATTCCGGTCTCGTCAAGGAACTGGTTGTAGGCCGCAGCCGTCACCACAAACCCGGGCGGTATCGGCAGCTTCGCCTTGGTCATCTCGCCCAGGTTGGCTCCCTTGCCTCCCACCAGTCCCACATCATCCTTGCCAAGTTCCTCAAACCATGCAATATTCATTTCCACATCTCCTCAAAGATTCTTCAATATCTTTGCCCTTGATTTTTCGTATCCCTTGATGCCTATCTCAGATATCATCTCCAGGTCCCTGCGCGGCATGTTGAAATACCTCATCAGGAGATTCGGGTTAATGCCCGGGAAGCTCACCTCCCTATCCTTGACCTCCGAGAGGGCTTTCAGCTCCCTGATGACCTTGGCCGCTGCCAGGGTCCTGGAAAACCTGATGACGAAATCAAAGGTGGGTTTTATAGACCCGTTTTCGATGCGCGATATGGTCTCCCTCCTGAGGTCCAGCAGGTTGCCGAGCTCCTCCTGGGTAATGCCCAGGGCCTTCCGGCGCAGCTTTATTTCCTGGGAGGGATTATCCGCAGAAACCAGCCTGCCTCCGTAGTAGCGCACGTAGCGCTCGTACTCCTCCTCTACGTGATACATATCGCAACAGCTAAGAATGGAGGAGGCACGTATAAAAAAGTTTTGTGATGTATGACGTCACAGTTTGAGTAGTTCCTTTCCCCTGTCGATGGTGATACTGCAGGGAACCGGGAACTTCACCTTTGCCCTCCTGAGGGCATCCTTGGCCACCTGGTACCTGGCCGGGGAGGTCCTTATGGTCATAATCTTCTGCCCCTTCCTCACCCGGGCCGCCACGCCGACGGGCTTGCCGAAAGACCTGCTCATCCCGTCGGAAACCCTGTCCGCCCCGGCACCCGTGGCCTGCTTGTTCTCCCGCAGTACCACGTGGGGGAAGACCCGGATCTTGAGGTTATAGGCGTCCCTGGCCATCCTCTTCACCATGTGCCGGTTGGCTGCGATGCGGGCTGCCTCCAGGGCATTGTGGACTATCTGACCCTCCTCCTTGGCCACCAGGGACATCTCCAGCTCGAACTTCTCTGGGTTGGAGAGCTCCCCCATCTCGAAGATGGTTATCTTGGGGCCTGGTATCCCCTTCATGTACTCCTTCCTCGTGTAAAGGCGCTTCTTGGGTGTGCGATAAATCCGCGCTGGTTTCTTTGCCATCTATTGCCTCCTACAAACTGGCCTCCAGTAGATACAGCCTCTCAAAGAAAAACCTCTCCTCTGCAATAATTCTTGTTTCAAGCCCCGCATCCTCCAGCATGGCGAGGGTCTCCCTGTGGCCGCTTAGGGACGACTGCACCAGGAGGACCCGCCCTCCGGGCTCGAGATGGCCCTCCAAACCCTGGATGAATGCCCTGGTCACCTCCCTCCCGTCCCTGCCCCCGTCCCATGCCCTTGTGAGTGGGTCCCCGGGCTCCCGGTCATCGGTGGGGAGGTAGGGGGGATTGAAGGCAATCAGGTGGAACCTGCCCCCGATGCGGTCGAAGAGGTCGCTCTCCACTACCTCCATGTTCTCAATCCCGTTGGTTAGGCAGTTCTCCCTCGCGCACGAGACGGCCGCGGGGTTTATGTCGCAGGCCACCACCTCGGCGGCCCTGGCAGAGGCCACGATGCCCTGGATGCCGCAGCCCGTGCCCATGTCCAGGACCCGCTCGCCCTCCCGGGGCTTCAGGTGCCGGGCCAGGAGGAAGGAGTCCTCTGCCGGGGGGTAGACCCCGGGGCGGACCGTGAAGGTGTAGCCTGCGAACTCAATCTTCATACAGCCTCTCCACCATGGCGGCCATCTCCCGGGGCTCAAGCTGGAAGACCCTCTTGGCCAGGAGGCCGGGGTCAAACCTCTCCACGAGCCTCCGCCTCTCTCCCTTGTCCACGGGGCGGGAGAGTATCCGGTCCAGGGAATGGAAGAGGGCCTTCCTCACCGTCTTCTTCCTGTGGGCGAAAAGACCCCTGACCAGGGAGAAGTAGGACGCCTCGTCCACCTCGAAGGGCGGCTCCCTGGGCACAATCTTCACAACGGCCGAGGAGACCTCGGGCCTGGGATAGAAGGCCTCCGGGGGTAGGGTCTCCAGGACCTCCACGCGGGCGTGGTAGTGGCATGCAACCGATATCCGGGAATAGTCCCTGGTGCCCGGGGCGGCAACCATCCGCCGGGCGAACTCCAGCTGGTAGGTCAGGACCGCCAGCTCGAAGCCCCGCTCCAGGAGCCAGAAGGTCAGGGGCGAGGATATGCCGTAGGGGATGTTGGAGACGCATTTGTCGAATTCCGGGGGCTCAATCTTCAGGATGTCCCCCTCCAGGATGGTGATGTCCCGCCCCTCGAACCTGTCCCGCAGGAGCCTGCACAGCCTGGGGTCCTTCTCCACGGCGATGACCCGCGCCCCGGCCTCCAAAAGCCCCTCCGTCAGGGTGCCGGTACCGGGGCCCACCTCCAGGACCGCGTCCCCCTCCTTCAAATCCGCATACCCCAGGTGGCGCTCCACGGCCGCAGGGTCAACGATGAAGTTCTGGTCCAGGCGGTCCCTGGGCCTTATCTTGTATCTATCGAGAAAACCGAGGGTCTCCTCCAGCAGCGGCACTCCTACTGCCTCTTGGACATGGGGAGGGTGAAGAGCTTGTACTTGCCCTTGCCCAGGCGCGTGTCCTCCTCGAGTTCGGAGAGGATCCGCTTCACGATGAGTTTCTTGGGGTCGGGCAGGGCCTTTATCCTCTGGGAGATGTCCTCGAAGGACTCGAAGGGCTTCTTCTTCCTCTCGTCCAGTATCTCCCACATGAGCTTCTTGCCTATTCCGGGCAGGAGTTCCAGGCTGTGGAGCCTGGTGCTGATGGCCTGGGACTCGTTGAAGAACTTGACGTACTCCTCCTCCCTGGCGCTTACCAGGTCGGCGACCACGTAGGGCAGCTCCGAGCGGGCGGC
>JAADFM010000034.1:3755-9496 GCA_013152845.1 Methanobacteriota archaeon
ATGTAGACCCTCTCGTGGGACTGGAGCTCCACGCCTTTTTTGGGCACCATCTCCATGAGGGTGAACCGGTCCTCGCCGATGCCCAGGACCAGGGGATTCCTCTTGTAGATGGGCCTGTCGTCCTCGGCCCGGCCATGGGGCAAATAGTCCAGGACTATGGCATGCTCCTCCATTCCCATAACCACCTTTCCTCTACTCTTGCCCGCTGATGACCTCGAGCAGATTATTCAGCTCGTCCTTGGTCAGGGCATAGCGCTCCTTGGCGAAGATGGCCCTGATGTCCTCCTCGTCCCGGGGGAGGAGGTCCACTATCTTCACGATGACTTCTTCCTTGATTCTCTCGTTGGTCTGGGCGAGCTTCTCCCGGAGCTCCACTGCGGTCTTCGGCTTGGTCTTTGCGAATTTCTTGAGGTACTCGGCGGTTATGGCCTGCTCGTAGAGGGGCTCTTCAACCCCTTTCATCTCCTTGTCAAGGATCTGTTTGGCCTCGGCAAGGGTTACAGGATGCTCCTCTATGACCTTCCTGCCAATCACCCCTCATCCCCCCTGGCTTCGCAAGTGAACCGGCCTGGCTATCACCTGCTTGCGTGCCCGGCCGTCGAAGACCTCGACGATGTATGAGCTTCCCCTCTTCCCTGTCACGGTACCGGTCTTCCCATGGAACCTGTGGTGGGGCTGGCCCTTCTGGATGCTGGGCTCGATGATGATGTGGACCTTCTGGCCAATCTCGAACTCCTGGAGCATCCTGGTGACTGGTACGGGCCCCCTTTCCCTGGGGTTCTTCCGGAGTTTGTGTCTCGTCCCGTGCCTTGTTCCCTTTGACCTCTTCATCTATTCACCTGTCCGTTGAACCTAATAAAGACTACCTAAATAGGATTTTCCATCAATAGATGCCCGGCCCTCTTTATAAAGTTTTGCCTATTTCATCCCGCGCATGAGCCTGGCCAGCTGGCCCATGCCCCTGGGCCCGCCCCTGCGCCCGAAGCCCTTCTTCAGACCCTTTATGGCCTTCTGCATGGTCTTGTAGTAGGTCAGGAGTTCCCTGACCTCCTCTGGGGCCGAGCCCGAACCCCTGGCAATCCTCTTTATCCTGGAGGAATTGATTATCTTCGGGTCCTCCCTCTCCTTCTTGTTCATGGAATCGATGATGTAGAGGAACCTGCTCATCTTCTCCTCGGTCATGGCCGATACGTCCTTGGGCACGCTCACCCCCAGGCCGGGAATCATGCTCATCACCGACGATAGGGGCCCCATCTTCTTCAAGGCCAGTATCTGCTCCCTCAGCTCCGTCATGGTGAACTTGCCCTTCATGAAATCTTTGGCCATCTCCTCGTCCACCGTCTCCCTGGCCTTCTCCATCAAGGCGGCGAGGTCCCCCATACCCAGGAGCCGGGATATGAACCGCTCAGGGTCGAAGACCTCGAAGTCGTCCATCCCCTCCCCCAGGCCCACGAAGGTCACCGGCGCCCCGGTCTCGGCAACCGCTGATAGGGCGCCCCCGCCCTTGGCCGAACCGTCCAGCTTGGTCAGCACCACCCCCGTCACCCCCACGGCCTGGTTGAATGCCCGGGCCTGGGCCCCTGCCTGCTGGCCGATGTTGGCATCGATGACCAGGAACTTCTCGTCCGGGCCGAAGACCGCGGAGAGGGCCTTCATCTCCTCGAAGAGCTCCTCCTCGGACTTGTGTCTGCCGGCGGTATCCACGATTACCACCTCGGCCTTCTCGGCCTTTTCGAGTCCCCTCTTCAGGACCTGCACTGCGTCCCTTGTGCCCGGCTCGCCGTAGACCTTGATGTTGAGGGGCTCCGCCAGCTGGACCAGCTGGTCGTAGGCCGCCGGGCGGTGGGTATCGCATGCGATTAGGTAGGTCCCCAGTCCCTTCTTGCTGAAGAACCGGGCCAGTTTTACCGAACTGGTGGTCTTGCCCGAGCCCTGCAGGCCTATCATCATAATCCTCGCCCGGGTGGGCAGCCTGAACCCGTCACCCCTTCCCACCAGGGCCACCAGCTCCTCGTAGACGATGTGGATGACGTGCTCCTTCCTCGACAGCCCTGGTTTGGGCTTCTCCTGGAGTGCCCGGGTCTCAATCTTCTTGGACAGCTCCATGACCAGCTTGACGTTGACGTCAGAGGTCAGAAGGGCCCTCTGGATGTCCCTGACCACCTCCTTGACCAGTCCTGCATCCACGTAGGAGGCCCGGGTTATCTTCCTCACCACACCGGAAAGTGACTCGCCCAGCTTGTCAAGCACCATGGCAGAAACCCAGGTTGTTATCGAGGAAAGGCATTTTTGGAGGGACTTGAAGAAAAATTATATATAGTTTGAATACCCTGATATGATACCACCCACCCATGAGAGAAAGGAGGCAAACCCGGGGAAGGTCTCCTTCCCCGCCCTACTTTTCACCTGCCGTCTGCTCAGAAGAGGGGCACGGCCACGTCCTCGCTGTCCTCCAGGACCTGGAGCATCTTCCGGATGTGCTCGTCCATGGTATAACCCGGGTCGAAGTCGTACCCGGAGGTCAGGAGTTCGTTGACCGCGCGGGAAAACCTCTCCATCTCGGCCTCCAGCTGGTCCCTGGACTTCCTGTTGGAGATGCGCTCCACCTCCTCGGGGCTTGCAGAGCTGTCGTAGCCGAAGATGTCCCTCTTCAGGCCGTCCAGCATCCTCAGCACCTCCGGGTTGGTCACCCTGCCGTACTGGAAGCTCCAGTGGTTCTTGAGCCTCACCAGGCGGCGGAATGTCTCCTCTGACACCTCTATCTGTCTCATGGTACCGCTCCTTTGCATCCATCCATTAGGGGGCATCCCCTACACAAAGGTTTCGGCCTGCACGCCTCCTTGCCGTGGCGCACGATGAGGGCGTGGTACTCGTTGAACAGCCGGACGTCCTCCTCGAGAGCGGCCTCGAAGATGGCCTGTACCTCCCCGTAGTCCTCCCCTCCCTCGAGAAACCCCAGGCGGGAGAATATCCTCCTGGTATAGGCGTCCACCACGAACACTGGCTTGCCGGCGGCATACAGTATGATGGAGTCAGCGGTCTCGGGCCCGATGCCCCTGATGCCCAGGAGGACCTCCCTCAGGGTATCCCTGGGCAGGGAGAAGAGATGGTCCAACTCGCCGGAATAGTCCCGGAAGAGCACGTTCAGGAAATCCTTCAGCCTACCGGCCTTCACATTGAAATATCCCGCCGGGCGTATCAGCTCTGCCAGGGCCTGCCGGGGGACGTCGTGGAGTGCCCGGGGGGTCATCAGTCCCTCCTTCTTCAGGTTGGCGATGGCCCTCTCCACGTTCTTCCAGTTGGTATTCTGGGTGAGGATGGCCCCCACCACCACCTCGAAGGGTGTCTCCCCCGGCCACCACCCCTGGGGACCGTAGCGCCCGTAGAGGGCCCGGTAGACATCAATGATTTCCATCTCCCAACCCACCTGGTACTCAGGCATGACTATGCTCAAAGGGACTCCGACCATCTTCAAAATGGCTTCGCAGGTCTGCCATCGCCATCCTTACCAAGTCTTTTCCTATTAATAAAAATCCCAATGTCGACAAAAACATGGAGGCAACCGCAACTTTGTATTCTCCAATCCACAGATATGGTATTACCATAAATATGTAAACCACCAATATTGAATATATGCCGAAAAACCATCTATGGTATAACGGTCTCGGCAGATGAGGTATTGCCAAAACCATGCTGAAGGCAATTCCAGCAGGGACCAAGAACGCCTTTATTATATGGACCATATCACCGGCACGGCAGTATTAACGCCATGTATGCCCGTGGAGACATCTGTGCGGCAGGGGATGATTTTCCTTTAGGTTACATCTCGCACAGGCTGCCTGGAGGGTCCTATCCATGCTTTCCAGACAGGTAGTGCATTCAGTAACATGGGGTTCATTTTTTGAATTACATTTAGTAACAGTAGGACAGAGGGAAAGGAACCTGTCCTGGTAACACCGGCCTAGGTATCCCAAGGCAAAAGCCAACAAAGATACTCCAAGAGTGATCCAATACCATTCTTCCATATCTATTCCTCCTGCCCCTGGGATTTCTCCCAGAGGTCCGGTGAACTATTCCTCTCTAGAGATATAAATATTTTTAAATGCACCGCTTTGCCGGCGCCACGATTCCCGTATGCAGTCACTATACCGTTCTTTTTCTGACTACATAACCCAGGGTGAATGAAACCAGCAGCACTCCTATTACAATTTCGGTTTTTTTATCATCATCTCCCTGGCCGGACGACCAGTCCTCCTCGAAGACCCGGGCATAGTACTGCGCCGGCTCCCCGTAGACGATGACCCCCACCTCCCTGTTCCTGGTGGGGCTGTGCTCGTTCCAGTTCACCGAGGAGACCAGGACCGCCTTCCCGTCCACGACAACGCCCTTGGCATGGAGCTTCTCCAGGCCCGCCGCCCTGCTGTCCATCAGCCTGGCCTCCAGGTCCAGGCCCTCCCTCCGGGCGAGCTCGTTGAGGTACCTCACCGCGTAATAGTTGCTCCTGGGGTCGTCCCGCTCCACGTTGTACCAGGTATCGTCCAGGAGGAGCCTCACCCGGCAGCCCCGCCTGGCTGCGTCCACGAGGGCCTCGAGGAAAAGATTCGGTGTCTCCTCCGGCGAGCCCGTTGCCCCCTTCCCCCAGTAGGTATATGCATAGAACTGCTCGGCATATACCGACTCCCGTGCGGACTCTATGAGCCCGACTATCTCCTCCAGGGCGTCTTCGGGGGCCAGAACCGTGACCACCCTGAAACTACCCCGGTAGTCGGCGCTCTCAAATTCAGCGGGATAGTCCCGGAACCCCGACCCTGCCGGCGCTTCCGCCCCCGGGAGTGGGGCCTCCAGCCTCTGGGCATTCCCCAGGTCCCTGAAAAAGAGGCCGGCGAAGTAGCCCGAAACCCCCGGGTCCTCTATCTCAAGGCACCACCCCCTGTTCCCGGACAGACCCTCCCGGGGGTACCCGCTGTAGCCGTAGTTCTCCGTGGAGATGAAGACCCGCGCCATGTCCGCCACCGCATATTTGCCGTGGTTGAACCTCCAGTCCGGGCCGCTGCTCAGGAACACCGGGATTCCACTGGCCAGGAACATGTTCAGGACGTACCGCTCCTCCTCAGGGATGCCCCCCACCGGGCTCTCCTCCACCATGACCCGGACGTCCACCCCCCTCTTTCTGGCATCCACCACCGACTCCGCCAGGTCCTGGTTGGTGAAGGTATAGGCGTTTATGTACAGGGAGGATTCGGCAGCTTCGAGGAACCCCTGGAGGGTCTCCAGGCTGGAATCCGGTGAAACGCAGGTTGTCACGGCCTGGACCTGGAACTCGGCGGCCAGAATGGGGGCGGGGGATACCAGGACCAGAAACAGGACCAGGGCGGATTTCATGGGACTGCTCAATCAGAGTCTTCCCGCTGCAGGGGGCTGTCCAGCAGCCAGTTCACGGTCTGGACCAGCCTCTGGGCCCTCACGGGCTTGGCGATGTGCCAGTCGGCCTTGGCTTCGTCAAGGCTTTTCACCTTGTTCTCGTCCTGGGACTTGACCGTCAGCATGGCCACGAGGATATCCTTTGTCTCGGGGTCTGTTTTTATCCTCCTGCATGCCTCCCAGCCGTCCATCTCCGGCATCATCACGTCCATGAGTATGAGGTCCGGCTTGAGCTCCTTTGCCTTCTCCACGGCCTCACTGCCGTTGTTGGCCACATGGACCTCGAAACCCTCGTTCTTCAGGATAATCTCCAGGACCTG
>JAADFM010000035.1 GCA_013152845.1 Methanobacteriota archaeon
CTTGAGTGGATTATCGCCCAGGCCTACTCCCACAAGTCCGGCACCCCCATCGTGACAACGGACCCGGATTTCCTCACCGAGGATGCGAAGGTCCAGCTGCAGGGATACCTCAACGCCGGGGCCAGGAAGGTCCTGGTCCTGGGAGGTGAAAAGGCCGTATCCCCTGCCGTTGAGAGGGAACTTGCGGCCATGGGATTTCTCACCCACCGGATAAGCGAGGGGGACCGCCACGGCACTTCCGCCCGGGTGGCCATGGAGCTCTATCCCGGGGTTGATTCCTGCGTCATCGTCAACGGGGAGTCCTACTCCGGTCTCCTGGTGGCAGAGAGGGCCGCCGCCCTGACGGGCTCCCCCATCCTCCTGGTGAAGTCGGATGAGGTCCCGGGGAGCGTCCAGGAGGCCCTGGTGGTACTGGGGATAAGGGATATCTACCTGGTCACCGAGGGACTGTCGGAGGACGTCGGCGAGGCCCTCTCCTCTTCGGGCTACAGGGTCCACCTCCTGCGGAACAGGAGCGACATCCCTGCGCAGGGAGGCGGACTCCCGGACGCCCTGCTCCCGGGCGCGGCAGGGGCAATCCTTGGCGTCCTGGCGGTCCTGGGATGGTCGGCCCTGAAGAGGTCCAGGGAGCGGGTGCCATTCACCCTACTGACAGAGGACGAGGAGAAGGTGGTGAGGGCCATCCGGGAAAGGGGCGGGGAGCTCACCCAGGACCTGCTGCCGGAGATGACAGGGTTCTCAAGACCCAAGATATCACGGATTGTGGCCGACCTGGCAGATAGGCAGATCCTCTCCAAGACCCCCCAGGGGCGGACCCAGAAACTCCGGATTGAAAAGGAGTTCTATGAGAAGTAGAAAGGGGCCCAGTGCATAGATACGGGTTCTATTTGAAAATCCAAACGCCTTTTTTTCATCTGGAATGGTCCTGAATGGTTAAGGCACCTGTTTTCGATAATAAGGTCCCACGGGACCCCCGGTTTCCTGTGGATATAATCATTTCATAGGAAAGGTTAAAATACCCCCTTCGACCTTAATTGGGCCATGGACGGTATGGAACTCAAGAATCTCATCGAGGACGGCAGGGCAAGAATCGCGGTGGTGGGCCTTGGATACGTGGGCCTGCCCCTGGCCGCCCTCTTCGCAAAGAAGGGTTTCACCGTCACGGGTATAGACATCAGGCCCGAGACCGTGGAGATGGTCAATTCCGGCAGGGCCCCCATCAGCGAGGACGGCCTCGACGCCCTGGTGGAGGATGTGGTCAGGGAGGGGAGGCTGTGCGCAACCCTGGACGGTGTGGATGCGGTGAAGGCCTCCCATGTGGTCATAGTCGTTGTCCAGACACCCATCCACGAGGACAAGTCCCCGGACCTCTCCGTCCTGGAGAGCGCCCTGGAGACCGTCTCGAAGGGCCTTGGAAAGGGCCACCTCGTAGTAATCGAAAGCACCATCCCACCCGGCACCACCAGGGAGGTCATCGTACCCCTACTTGAGGCGTCGGGGCTTGAGGCAGGGAGGGATTTCTTCCTTGCCTATACCCCTGAGAGGGCCATACCCACCAGGACCCTCCGGGAGATCCAGACCAACAGCAGGATAATCGGAGGGATTAACCGCGAGAGCGCCAGGCTTGCCGAATCCCTCTATTCCAGGCTGACCACCGGGGATATCATGACAGGGGACATCCCCACGGTGGAGGTCGTCAAGGTCATCGAGAACACCTTCCGCGACGTGAACATCGCCCTGGCAAACGAAATCGCCCTCTTCTGCGAGGGCGTGGGCGTGGACGCCCTGAAGGCCATCGAGATGGCGAACAAACACCCCAGAGGAGTGAACCTCCATATGCCAGGACCCGGGGTCGGGGGGCACTGCATCCCGAAGGACCCCTATTTCCTAATAGGGAAGGCCCGGGAGCTGGGCATGGAACTCCGCGTGATAACTGCGGCCCGCAGGCTCAACGAGTCCATGCCCCAGCACATCCTGGACAAGATCGAGGAGTCGCTGAACTCCATTGGCAAGAGCCTGGAGGAGTCCAAGGTGGCGGTCCTGGGGGTCGCATACAAGGGGAACACCGACGATACCAGGAGCACCCCGTCGGAGGAGGTGGTCAGGACACTTATGAGACTCAGCAGCGAGGTCTTCTCCCACGACCCCCTGGTGAGCCAGGACTTCGGGGGCAAGTTCTCCAACGACATCCGCGAGGCGGTGGAGGGGGCGGACTGTGTGGTCATCATGACGGACCACGACGAGTACCGGCAGATGGACTTGAAGGAGCTCCAGAAACACCTCAAACAGCCCTGCGTCATCGTTGACGGCAGGCGCATCCTGGACCCGGAGGAGGTCAGGGACCTGGGTCTGGGCTATACCGGGGTGGGGTACCAG
This sequence comes from Methanobacteriota archaeon, assembly GCA_013152845.1. Classification (GTDB taxonomy): domain Archaea; phylum Hydrothermarchaeota; class Hydrothermarchaeia; order Hydrothermarchaeales; family JAADFM01; genus JAADFM01. The sequence continues at coordinate 2,377 of JAADFM010000035.1, forward strand.
TAAAGTTTTAATCCTCCCTTGCGATTCTATTCCATGGCCGGCATCTTCCTTTTCGAGTACGCCACCTGCGGCGCCTTCCCGGAGCTGGAGCCTTCCATCACCGTGGAGGGGATGGGGATGTTCAGGACCCTCTTCCAGGGCTTTGCGGCCATGGGCCGGACCCCTGCGGCCTTCGTGGACAGGCGGATACCGGGGTTCGAGGGGCTGCCGAAGGTGGAGGACTATCACGGGCATTTCGAGGAGTACCTGGGGGAGGCCGGGGCGGCCCTGGTGGTGGCCCCGGAGTCAGGGATGGCCCATTACGGGCTCACCAAGACCCTGGAGGAGTCAGGGACCGCCAACCTGGGCCCTGGCTCTGGGGCCGTCCTGACCACATCTGACAAGTGGCTCACCTACAGGAAACTGAAGGACCTGATGCCCAGGACCGAGACCGCCGGGGGCTCCACTGCCCTGGAGTTCCCCCTGGTGGCAAAGCCCAGGGACGGGACCAGCTGCGAGGGGATATTCATGGTCAGGGACGAGGCCGGGCTCCAGGGGGTCCCGGATGGCTACCTCCTCCAGGAGTTCGTCCAGGGCCGGGCCATGAGCGCCTCCGTCCTCTGCGGGGACGAGACCAGGATACTGAGCATCCAGACCCAGGAGATATCGGGGTTCCGCTACATGGGCGCCATGGTGCCCGGGCCGGAGGTGGATACCGAGCCCGTCCTCCGGGCCGTTGAGAGGATAACCGGCCTCTTCGGCCTTGTTGGGGTGGATTTCGTTGACACCCCGGATGGGGTAAGGGTGGTGGAGATAAACGCCAGGCCCACCACGCCGATTATCGCCTTCGAGAGGGCCTACGGGCTGAACGTCTCGGAGGCCATATACCGGAACTATTACGGGGGCAGGCTCCTCGGGCCGAAGGGGAGCTCCCGGGTACTGCTGAAGAAGGTCAGAGGCGACGGGGGCGTGGTCTCCTTCGGGGGCTACGCCATCCGCCTGGAGGTGAGGGTGTGAGGGTCCTGACCCTGGACATCGGGGGCGCCAACACCAAGTGGATGGTGGTGGAGTTTGCCGGCGGCAGGGCGGATATCCTGGAGGACAACCTCGTCTACTTCCCATTCTGGCGGGAATGGAAGGGCCTCGGGAGGCTACTGGAGGGGATGGAGGAAGATGCGGACGCCGTGGCCGTCACCATGACCGCCGAGGAGGCCGACTGCTTTGCCTCCAGGGAGGCCGGGGTCAGGTACATCGTCAAGACCTGCGACGCCGCCTTCGGGGAGCCCCTTTACCTGACCATCCGGGGGAGGCTGGTGCGGTCCCGCGACATCGACGACCCCCTGGAGCTGTCGGCAGCCAACTGGGTGGCGAGTGCGGACTACCTGGGGAGGAGGTACCGTGAGGGCACCATGGTGGACATGGGCTCCACCACCACCGACGTCATCCCCTTCCGGGCGGGCGGGCGTCCCGGAGGGAAATCCGACCTTGAGCGCCTGAAGGCCGGCTGGCTGGTCTACACCGGGTTCCTGAGGACACCTGTGGCCGGCATCGTGAGGGAGGTCCCGGTGAACGGCGAGGCGGTGCCCATCGCCCCTGAGTTCTTTGCCCAGACCGCGGACGTCTACCACATCCTGGGCCTCCTGGAGGACTACCCCTGCGAGACCCCGGACGGGAGCGGGAAGACCCCGGAGGCCTCCATGAGGCGGGTGGCAAGGCACCTGTGCGCCGGCGTGGAGGAGCTGGGGGAGGAGGTCATCGTGGACATCTGCGGCCATATCATGGGGGTGCAGGTCCGAGACCTGGCAGGGGCCATCGCCCGGGTGCACAGGGGCGGGAAGGTCTACTGCTGCGGCATGGGGAGGGAAGTGGCCCTTGCGGCGGCGGGGGAGGCGGGACTGGAGGCCGTGGACCTGTCCGGGGAGATGTCCTTCCACAGGAACCTCCCCTGCTACGGCCTGGCGCACATGGTGAGGGAGCATGAAGGTCGTTAAGATGGGGGGAAGCCTCATGGACGTGGCCCGGGAGGTCATGGAGGTGGTGAGGGGGTACCGGGTGCTGGTGGTCCCCGGTGGGGGTCCCTTCGCCGATGCCGTGAGGCGGGCCTACGATACCTGCGGGCTGTCGGAGCGGGCGGCCCACCGGATGGCCATCCTTGCCATGGACCTCTACGGGGTCCTCCTATCGGACGTCTCGGGCGTGCCCACGACCAGGGACCCGCTGGAGACCTGCCTGCCGGCGGTCCTCCTGCCCTCGGGATGCCTGGAGGATGACCCGTTCGAACCCTCCTGGGAGGTGACCTCGGACACCATCGCCGCCCACGTGGCCCGCCTGAGGGGTGAGGGGGGTCTCCTGCTCCTGAAGTCGGCGGAGGGTCCGGAAGTGGTGGACCGGGTCCTTCCCTCCTACCTGGAGAGGCACGGGATGGCCTGCCGGGTGGTCAACGCCAGGGAGATTGAGGCCCTGGCATCGGTCCTGGCCGGTGCGGGTCTGGAAAAGATTTAAAAACCCCGGCGTCGAAATCACCACGGCTTTGGAGTTGTTATTCGATGGAAAGGACCAGATGTATCACGTGCGGTAGCTACATAGAAGTCGGGCGGGGCGCCACCGAGTTCGCCTGCCCGGACTGCGGGAAGACCATCGGCAGGTGCAGCCGGTGCAGGAGCCAGGGCGTTACCTACAGGTGCGAGTGCGGATTCCTGGGGCCGTGATAGGATGGGAGACGTGCTCATAACAGTGAAGGTCATGCCCGAGGGTGTCGAGACCGACCTGGACGCCCTGGAGGAGCGGATTCGCGGCCTCGGCTACCGGGTGAACACCATCAAAAGGGAGCCCATCGCCTTCGGCCTTGTGGCCCTGATGTGCGGTTTCGTGGCCAAGGACGAGGGGGGTGTTGCCGACGCCATACCCGAGGCGATAGGGGAGCTGGAGGGGGTCTCGGGGGCAGAGGTGGTGGAGGTCACCCTGGTCGGCTAGGTGCCGTGGCGGTACTTCTCGTAGACCTCTTTTACGTCCTCTTCAGTGACCTCTTCCCTGCCCTTTTCCCGGGCATACATCTCGATTCTCTGCCTGGCCCAGTCTTTGACAAAATCAGGGACGTTCTTGAATAGCTCCTGGGCCTCGGGGGTCCAGCGCATCTCCTTGTGCTCCTGCATGGTTACTAATCTGCACAACCGGGATAAGTAGTTTTGCGTCAGCGGCCACTGAGGAGCTCGAGGAGCCTGCCGTGGATCCGCCCGTTGGTGGCCAGGATGTCCCTGGAGGCCAGGGTGTAGGGCCGGCCCCGGAAGTCCGTGACCTCTCCTCCGGCCTCCCTGACCACCACCACCCCGGCGGCCACGTCCCAGGTGTTGACGTCGGGGACCATGTGCCCCTGGGTCCTGCCTGAGGCGACGTAGCAGAGCTCGAGGTTGCTTGCGCCCAGCTGGCGGAACTTGTTGGTGGCGGTTTTCACGGCCGCGAAGATGCCGCCTATCCTCTCCACACCTTCCCTGGTCCGGCTGTGGCAGAAGGTAACCACCGAGTCCCCGAGCTCTTCCTTCGGGGATACCTCGAGCTTTTGGCCGTTGAGGTAGGCCCCCCTGCCTTTTTCTGCCCGGAAGAGCTCGTCCTGGTGGGGGTTGTAGACCACGCCCAGCACGGGCTCGCCACGGTATGTGAGGGCTATGGCGGTGCAGAAGAATGGGTTGCGGATGGTGTAGTTGGTGGTGCCGTCGAGGGGGTCCACCACCCAGACGAAGTCGCTGCCCCTCTCCTCCAGGCCGGACTCCTCCCCGAGGAAGGAATGGCCGGGGAACTCCCTGCCAAGGAGGGAGCGTATTGCCTCCTCGGCCTCGATGTCGGCCTGGGTTACGAGGCTTCTGTCCGCCTTGCGCTCTATTTTCGCGTTTCCGTAGTGGGACATGAGGACCCGGCCGGCCTCCCTGGCGGCACTGACGGCTACCTCCATCTCCCTGGACATCTTCATGGTATCTCCTGGGCGCTCAAGTTTATTAACGGTTTTGGGGTGGTTGCCGGGAAGCCGGGGGTGCCCGGTGATGCCCTGACAGAGCTGGAACGCCAGGAAAATGAGGGATAGCAGGGTATTGTCCCCTAGGTTGGGGTGATATCATTAAAAAAGGGACTTTTGTTTTCAATTCATACGTTAATATAGACGGTCGGATATATGGTAAAGGTCGAGGTGGATATCCCCGACATAAAGGGCATCAGCGAGAACGATCTCATCAGGAGCATCAAGGATTTCATGCTGAACAAATATGGGATCTCGGCATGGGATATCTCTGTGCGGGTGGTCAAGAGAGGGCCGTCTTTGAGACTCACTGCCAGAGAAAGCGTCGGTGAGTGGAAGCCCCTTGATTGAGTTCGATTATGTCTCGGGGGGCGGTCTCCCTGATATTCCCGTTCTGTACCTCGCAGTAAAGGTTGGTGAGGAAAGGATTGGCGGCCCTGCCCTCATTGATACTGGTTTTGACGGGGGATTGTACCCCAATGAGGTCCTTTATGATTTCCTCTCTGGGCTTGAAACCGCAGGGGAGGAGGTCCTCCTGGATATATCCGGGTCCATCCCGTGCCGGGGGGTAGAGGTGGAAGCAGAGGTATTTCACCCGGAGCTAGATGTCCGAGAACCCTTGGGAAAGGTGCGGGCATATCTGCCAGAGAAAAAAGGGTTTGTGGCGGAAAACGTGATAATCGGCCGGGAAATCCTGAACGGGTTTGAGCTTAACCTTAACGGAAGGAAGGTCAGGATAAATCTGTAATTTATTCTTCATCCAAATCCACCCACGCCCTGGCCCCAACCTCTTTCATTAACCTGTGTACCTCCACCGCCCCATGGTACAGGATAGGGGTGGACCGGGAGGTGCGCCTCCATCAGGAGGCCGTAAACCTGCTAAGTGAATCCCACGTCTCCGCTGTATGTCTCCGTAAACACCCAAACCCATATCCTCTCTTGGCCAGAATCAGACGGTAAAAGATTCCCTGATGTCAGCGCTAAATCCGGTTAGGAGAGGTCTCCCCCGGGGCTCCGGAATATCGCGGTTTTCTTTTTTCGCGGTTTCAAGCCAGAGCGCCACAGCTACCTTTATCTCCTTTAGGGCCTCCTC
>JAADFM010000036.1 GCA_013152845.1 Methanobacteriota archaeon
CCTCCACATCCTCGAACTGCTTCAGCGCGCCCCTGATGTCCTCCAGGCGGGTCTCCAGGCGGGCCATCTCGATGCGCGCCTCCTCGCAGCGTCTCTTCGCCCTGTCCATCTCCTCCATGAGGGTCTCGAGCTTCTCGCCGATGAGTTTGGCAGCCCGGAGTGCGAAATCCCTCTTCCCCTTCAGCTCCCGTATGGCCTTCTTCACCTCCTCCCCTTCTTCCACCATCTCCTTCAGCCTGGCCTCGAGGCCGGCCTTTTCCTCCTCCAGGGCCTTGATGTCCCTGTCCAGGGACGCCCTGCTCCCTGAGCCCTCCTCCAGGGCCTGCTCGAACTCGCGGATTCTCGGCTTCAGTATCTCCTCTATCTTGGACAGGTTCAGGGCCATCTGGTTGCGCCTGGCCTCCCGGTCCCGCTCCAGGGCCAGGACCCGCTCCTCCAGGGCCTTTATGACCTTCAGGGCCTCCTGGACACCGGAGCCCTCCAGTTCCTCCTCGAGGCGGTCCTTCTCCCCTGCTAGCTCCTCCACCTTCGCCCTCTGGGCCTCAACCTCATCCTCCAGGGCCGCAATCTCCGCCTCCCGCCTCCTCACCTCCTTTTTGGCCTCCTGCAGGACGAGGGTCTTCTCCGCGATGTAATCCGTGGTCTCCTCTTTCAGGTCCCTGAGGTGCCTTATCCTCTCCTCCAGGACCTCCAGCTCCCCGGCGCCGTGGGTCTTCAGGCCCTCCACCTCCTCCAGGAGGGAACGCAGCTCCTCCTCCCTGGCGCGCAGTTTCTCCCTCTCCTTCTGGAGTTTTGCCACCTCCTTCTCCAGGGCCTCCACCTCCCTGCGGGAGGCGTCCACCTCCTCGAAACCCGGACCCCGCGCCTTGTGGAACCCGCCGCTCATGATGCCCGAGACCTCCACGATGTCCCCCTCCAGGGTCACCATCCGGGCCTTCCCCATGCCGGCCCTGCGGGCAAAGGCGAGGTCCTTGACCACCACGGTATTCCTGAAGACCATCTCGAATGCCTTCCTGAACTCCTCCTTGAAGTCCACAAGCTCCACGGCAAAGCCGACTGCCCTCCTGGCTATCTCCCTCGCCCTGGGGCTGGGGGCTGGGGGTTTCAGTCTGTTCAGGGGCAGGAAGGTGGCCCTGCCCACCTTGGCCTTCTTCAGGTGTTCGATGCAGGCCTCGGCCACCCGGTCGTCCCTTACCACGATGAACTCCAGGCCCCTGCCGGCCGCCGCCTCCACCGCCCGGGCGTACTTGGGGTTGACCTTCCCCAGCTCGGAGACCGTGCCGAAGATGCCCTCCACCTCCCCCGAGTCCCTTAAGGCCAGGACCGCATCAATGGCCTTGTTGAAGGATATCCTCTTCTGGGTGATCTTCTCCAGGGCCTGGTACCTGGCCTTGAGGTTGGCATAGGATTCCCTCCTGGCGTCCAGCTGCACCGAGACCCTGCCCAACGCACCCCTCACCTCGGTGAGCTCCTCCTTGAGCCTTGCGCCCTCGATATGGCTCCTGTCGAGTTTTTCCTGGAGCTCAGAGCGCCTCTTCCTGGAGGACTCCAGTTCAGAACCGAGCTCTTCCAGGCGCTCCCGCCTCTCCCGGAGTTCCCCTTCCAGGTCTTCGAGGAACTCCCGCTTCCCGTTCAACTGCTCCTCAAGGAGGGCCTTCTTCCTCTCCAGCTCCAGGAGCCTCTCCTGCTCCCGGTCCAGCAGCCCCCGGAGCCTGACCAGCTCCTCCTTCTGCTTCAGGGCCACCTCCCCCTCCTCGGACATATCCCGGTATCTTGTGTCAACCTCCTTTTTTATCCTTGCAATCTCCGCCTCCAGGACCCGGCATTCCTCCTCGAGTTCCCGGTTCTCCGCCTCCAGGCCCCTGATGTTATCCTCGGCTGCCCTGATTCCCTCCCTGGCCGCCTCCTTGCGCTCGTCGATGTTGGCCATCCCTGCCTTCAGGTCCTCGACCTTCTCCTCCTGCCTCTCGATATCGTTCTTCAGCCTCTCGATCTTCCTGAAGATTGAAAACTGCTCGGTCTCCTCCTTGACGACGATATTGGAGCTTAAGACCTCCGCCTCCTTCTTCTTGACCTCGAGTTTGCCCTTGAGAATCTCTATATACCTCTCCCTGCGCCCGATTCCTTCCTCCTCACCCTCCAATGCGGCCTTCAGCTCCTCCAGCCTGGCCCCAATATCCCTGTGCTGGTGCCGCAGGAGGGTGGCCTTGGAGACCCGCACTTTCTCCTTGAGTTCCTGGTGGCGCAGGGCATCGTCCTTTTCCTTCTCGAGCTTCTGGAGCTGTTCGCGGACCTCCCCCATGACGGCCTCCACCTTGGCGATGTTGTCCGAGACCTTGTCCAGCTCCCGCTGGGCCTTCCTCTTCTTGTCGTCGTATTCTGCGATACCGGCGATTTCGTCGATGATGCCCCGGCGTTCGGTTGGGCTCATCTCGATGAGGTTTGTGATATCCCCCTGGAGGATGATGTTGTGGCCGTCGGGCCTGATGTGTGCCTGGGCGATGAGGTCCAGGATCTCGGTTCTCGAGGTCCGCTTTCCGTTGAGGCGGTAGACGCTGTTGCCGGTATGGTCCACGGTCCTGGATATCTTTATCTCCGGCAGGGCGTCAGGAATCTCGCCGCCGCTGTTGTCCAGGTACAGGGACACCGTTGCCTCCTTGGCGGGCTTGCCCTTCTTGCCGCCGTTGAAGATGAGGTCAGAAAAACGCTCGGCCCGCAGGCTCTTGGAGGATGAGCGGCCAAGGACGAAGCAGATGGCGTCCACGATATTGGACTTCCCGCTCCCGTTTGGGCCCACGATGGCGGTGAAGCCCTCGGGGATGGGCAGGGAGAGGCGCTTGAAGGACTTGAAGTTCCTCATTGAAATCTTCGAGATGCGAATCACCGGGACGTCACTCCTTCTCCTCCTTTTCACCCCTCTCTAATAAATGTAGTGTAAGGGCCATGGACAGCCCCGCCACCGCCCCCTTGGCCAGGCCCTCCCTGTCCAGCTCCGAGAGGGCCTTTTCTGCGGTGAAGCCGCCTCCCACCGACTCCTCGATGCTCTTGGTCCCCCACCGGATGAGGTGGCGCTGGAGGCGCATGAGGAGCTCGTACTCCTTGGGAGTGATCTGGATGGTTCGATAGCTGGCCATTACTACCTGTTACTAAATGTAGTAGATAGTTACTATATAAACCTATCGATAGCCAGGGAACTGCCGGTCTTCAGCCCTCCCTCCTCAGGAGCAGGTCCCCTCTCCTGCTCAGGGTGTAATAGGTGTGGTGCTGGTGGGTGGCGAGCTTCCTCTTCAGCCTGGCATGTTTCCTCTTGAGTATCCCGGAGGGCACCTTCTCCACCAGGCCCTGCTCAAGGAGGCAATCCAGCTTGTCCTGGACCCTCTCCCCGGGCACCCCCAGGTTCCTGGCCAGGGATTTGACGTAGTCGGATCTTGCTGCCCGGAGGTGGATGAGGATGTCCCGGGCCAGGGGGTCCTTCAGCGCATCTTCCATTGGATAACCTTGGTCCCTTTTCTTTTTATTTGTTAATCCCTTCCTTACTAGGTTATGAAGCCCGATATAACCCTCCTGGGTTTTGCCATCATCGTCATGTGGGGCCTGTGGGGGTTCCTCTACAAGTACGGCATCCAGAAGCTCGGGCTCCTGCCGGCCCTCTTTGTGACCACCGCAGTGTACACGGTGGCCAATGTCATCGTCCTGGTGTACCTGGCAAGGCACGGCGTCTCCTTTCCCTTCGAGGGCGCCACCCCCCTCATCGCCATGGGCACCATCTTCGGGGTCTCGGCCTCCCTCCTCTTCATGTACGCCCTCCAGAGGTTCCCGGGCAGTACGGTCATACCCATGACGGCCCTCTACCCGGCGGTCTCGGCTGTGCTGGCCATCGTCATCCTGAAGGAGCAGGTCAAGGCAGTCAACGCCCTGGGCATCATCCTGGCAGTCATCGCCGGCTATTTCCTCACCCGGTGAGGAGACCCTGCTCCCATTCTTATCGCCAAGCTCTGTACCCGCCCTCTGAGAAGGCGGAGTTTATCAGGAAGGTGAGGATTCCCAGCCAGCCTGATTTGTCTGATGAAAACATGATTAATAAAAGACCGCTTATGGTTCTTCTCCTGGGTCTTGTCTATAATATTCCGACAGATGCCTTGCCCACTTCAAATCGGCCAGTTTGTCCAACAATCTTTCATCTGCTGTGTAGAACTCTATTCCCATCTCCTTGGCCAGCGCTACATAAGTAGCATCATAGATGGTAATGCCATGGTCATAGGCCATGTCAATGGTGGTGCCGGCATTGAAAGGAACAAGGAGAAGCTGGTATCCCTCTATTACAGAAGCCACCTTCTCCAGGTCGGCCTTCCCGAAGTCCAGGTTATATCGCAGGGCGTTCAGGACCTCATAGGGCATAAGGTCAGGGGAGACAAGGTCCACCAGTCCTCTGGCATAATCCTTTAAGAGGGCCTCGGCCTTTTCACTGTGGACCTCCTCAAGGAACCACTTGACCGCCACGGAGGCATCAACGACTATCTTCTCGCTTCCCTCCACCGTCTAATCTCCTTGGTGCTGTCGAAGCCGGGGCTCTTCCTCCTGAGTTTTTGTGTGACTTCAATGGAGTCCAAGAGGCGCCTGCGGTCTATCCTCCTTATCTCCTCCATCTTCAGCCTCTCCTTTATACCCCGTCGGACCACCTCGCTCCAGTTAATGTCCCGGCGGGCATCCATGGCCCTCTTGGTCTCGTCGTCTACCCTGATGCTGATTGTAGGCATACCATATCGCTTATCATTAACGTATTACAGATTTTTGTAATACAAGTAATACGGGCTGGATGTTGAAAAGAACTACAAGACTAACAACTTCTGCTTTACAACCGGCTCAAACGTGGGCTTGATGGTTTTGATAGGAAGCATCATGGCAGATATTGCAGTTGAAATGGCAAGTGTGGGATTGGGAACCGCCCTGGCTGTCGGCATCGCAGGCTTCGGAGCAAGCGTGTATTCAGAAAAAGTCACTCACTGGCCAAAGCATCATAGTTGTGCTTGGAGTGGGGATACTGGAAGGCACTGTAGTATATTACCCAATTTCTAATCAACAACTATCTCGCCACATGCTGTGTTACTTAACTTAAGAGTATTTCCTTCTTCTTTCGTAAAAAATTTACAATTTTGTGTTGCTGTGCCTTTCTGTCCTTGATACAATATATTAACCACTCTGTCTTTTTTACATCAAGTATCTCGAAACTTCTTACATATATGCCTCTTTCTTTAAGGGTATCAAGATACCCATAAAATTAGCTAATATGGGAAACTGGTTTCTCCAATATAATTGGCTATGGATGTTGATCGTGCCCGTACCAGAGGTTTTTTGCCAGATGTTGAAGCTCTACCGAACTCCCATTAACACCCTTCAAGACACCTTTGATGACCTCCACCGGGTCACCCGTAAACTCGGTTTCTTCCATTTCATCCTTGGACTGGGGGGATTTTCTCTCTGCCATATATTTTCGAACCTTTCTAATCTTAGCGTTCTTACGGCTCCAGCCTCTTCCTGTCCCTCGGGAACAGCACCGCCTCCCTGATGTTGGGCAGGTCCAGGAGGAGCATGAGGAAGCGCTCGATGCCCAACCCGAACCCGCCGTGGGGGGGCATGCCGTACCTGAAGGCCTCCAGGTAGGGGCCGAAGTTCTCAGGGCTTAACCCCTTGGCCTTTATCTGCTTCACCAGGAGGT
>JAADFM010000037.1 GCA_013152845.1 Methanobacteriota archaeon
GTGTTGGCCACGGTCACCCGGGCCGTGGACCAGGATATCCCGCCGGTGGTGGCCTGGGCCCCTATCTCCCCGCAGGGCTCCACCAGCTCGTGGGCGTATTCTGCCGCATCCTGGACTTCCAGGGCGGCCAGTTCCGGGTCGTACAGCCCGGGCACGGCCTTAGGCTTCCCGGGTTCGGGCAGGCCCACGTGTGGGTCGGTCCCGGCCGCCCTGCCGGCCTTCACGGCGGCCTCCAGGAGTTCTTCTGAGAGGGTATTGGAATAGGCGAAACCCTCCCGTCCGTCTTTGATGGCCCTCACCCCGTACCCGGAGTGGATGGACTCCTTGAGGAGGTCGGGGTCCTCTTTCTTGATATCCAGGGTGGCGGCCCGCCTCTGGAGATGGAAGATCTCTGCCTCGTCCACCCGGCCTGCCAGGAGCTTCAGGGCCTTCTCAATGTCCATCCCCGGCACCTCCTACCGTTGCCCTGGTCCTGATATGTGGGCCCCCGTCCCCCACCGGCACGGCCTGGAAGGCCTTGCCGCAGAAGCCGGGGGATATCTCCCCGTCCCTCCCCACAGCATCCACGGCTTTTAGGATCTCCAGGGTCACTCCGGAGAGGGACACGTCCCTGAGGGGCCGGGTCACCTCCCCCTTCTCTATCAGGAACCCCTCCTCGGCTGCGAACTGGAAGACCCCCCTGGGTCCACCTCCCCGCCCTTGGAGCCCAGGAGGTAGACGCCCTCCCTGACGTCCTCCACCATCTCCTCGAAACCCGAATCCCCGGTGGCGAAATAGGTGTTGCTCATCCTGACCACGGGCTGGTGGGCGAAGCTCTGGGCCCGGGCGTTGCCGGTGTTCTCCAGGCCCATCTCGCTGGAGGTCTCCCTGGAATGGAGGAACCCCTCGAGGACCCCCTCCTGGATGAGGGCTGTCTTCCTGCCCGGGGTCCCCTCGGCGTCGTAGTGGTAGAACCCGAAGGAGCCCTCCAGGGTGGGGTCGTCGTAGACGGTGACCGCCTCGGATGCGATGACCTCCCCCAGCCGCCCTTTGAGCACCGACTCGTCCTGGATGACGTGGTCGGCCTCGGCGGCGTGTCCCAGGGCCTCGTGGATGAAGACCCCGGCGAGCTTCGGGTCCAGGACCACCGTGAACTCCCCGCTGGGGGCGGCCCCTGCCTCCAGGAGCCTTAAGGCCCTCTCCACGGCCCGCCCGGTGGCCTCCTCTACCTCCTCCACGGCCTCGAAACCTGCGGTGGCCCCCAGGCGCTCGTAGCCTGCCTGGAGCCGGTCCCCCTCCCTGGCGAAGGCTGCTGCAGAGAAGAAGACCCTGGGGTACTCGGACTCTATGCGGGTCCCCTCGGAGTTCATGTAGAGGGTCTTTATGGTATAGTCGGTGTAGGAGAAAGACGTGCTCTTCACCTCCTCCTGTTCCCTGGCAAGCTTCTCGCACCGGCTGAGGAGCTCCCTCTTCTCCTCCATCCCCACATCCCCGGGGTCGCGCCCGGGTCTTATCCGCACCCGGTCCTCCACCGCCTGCGAGGAATTGAAGCTTATCTCCCTTCTCCCCGTGGATGCCAGGCGGGCGGCCTTCTCGACCCTATCCCGCAGCCCTTCCGGGGAGTTGGCAGAGACAAAGCCCCAGGTCCTTCCCAGGACCCTGACCCCGATACCGGCGGCGGTGCCGGCGACCACCTCCCTGGTCTGCCCGTCTTTCAGGAGGAGGCTTGTGGTGCGCACCTCCTGGTAGGTGATGTCCATGAACCTGGCAGGTATCTGGAAGAGCTCATCGAGCCTGTCGGTGTCCATGGGTCATAAATCCGGGTGGGCGTATAAGGATTTTTCCATTGAAAAGGTTTATGAGTCCGAAGCGCCAATAAATCAGGTGGTGGTTTCAGTGAAGGTCGAGGCGGAAGGCATCCTTACCAGGGAGAAAGGTCAGATTGCCATAAAGGACGAGGAGGGGAAGAAGCGTCTGGTCTCCAACCTCTTCAACGGCTTTGCGGGAAAGAGGATAAAAATCACCATCGAAGAGGTGGAGGAGGAAACCGGCGAAGGCGCTGAGGCAGAAGAGGAAGAGGCAGAAAAAGAGTCCTAGGCCCCGTGCTTTTTTGGGACCACGTCTATGGCAGGGGCAGGGAAGAAGTCCTTAATCTTTTCCAGGATGCTCTCCCTGTCGGTCCCGAAGTCCAGGGCGTTCTCCAGGACCTGGCTTAGGTTCTTGACCGGCACGATTTCCATCCCGCTCTCCTCCAGCCTGTCCACCATGATATCCTTCTTGTTCCCTGCCGGGATGATGACCTTTTTGATGCCTGCCGCCATGGCGGCCTCGATCTTGGCGCTGATTCCCCCAACCGGCAGCACGTCGCCCCTGACACTCAGGGACCCGGTCATGGCCGTGGACTGGTCCACCGGGATGCGCTCCAGGGCCGAGATGACGGCGGTGGCCACCGAGACGCTGGCGCTGTCCCCCTCCACCCCCTCGTAGGTCTGCAGGAACTGGATGTGGACGTCGTAGTTCGAGATGTCCCTGCCGGTGTGCTTCTTGATGAGGGCCGAGACGTTCTGGATGGCCTCCCGGGCGATGGTCTGGAGCTTCCCGGTGGCGATGATCTTCCCCTCGTCCCGTGAATGAGCGGGGGCGACCTCGGCCACGATGGGCAGGATGACCCCTGATTCCCCGCCGAGGACGGCCAGGCCGTTGACCCTGCCGATTTCGGTGCCCTCGGTGAGGTAGACGTTGTAATCCTTCTTCATGCTGATGTAGCGGTCGGCGACCTGCTGCTCCAGGGTCTTGGCGATTTTCTTGGCCTTCCTGATGTGCTCCACCTCGACCAGGGGGGCGCCCTCGCTCTTTGCCACGTCCCCGGCGGCCCTTACCAGACCTCCGAGGGCCCGGAGTTTCAGGGTGAGCTTGCCGCTGCGGCCCGCCCGCCTCCTGGCCTCCTTGATGATTTCCATGACTGCTGCCCTGGAGAAGTGGGGGATCTTCTTGTCCTTCTCCACCTCCTGGGCCACGAACTGGGCCAGCTTCCTGCAGTTCTCGGGCGTGTCGTCCATGACGTCCTTCATGTATATCTCGTAGCCGTAACCCCTGATTCTGGAGCGCAGGGCCGGGTGCATGTGCTTCATGACCTCCAGGTTCCCGGCGGCCACAAGCACGAAGTCGCAGGGGACGGGGTCGGTCCTGACCATGGCCCCCGAGGAGCGCTCGCTCTGGCCGGTGATGGCGAACTTCTTCTCCTGGATGGCGGTCAGGAGGCTCTGCTGGGAGATGGGGCTTAAGGTGGCGATTTCGTCGATGAAGAGGACCCCCTTGTTGGCCCGGTGGATGCCCCCGGCCTCGATGAGCTCGTGGGGCGGGGTCTCAAGCCCTCCGGACTGGAAGGGGTCGTGGCGCACGTCCCCCAGGAGGGAGCCTGTGTGGGAACCTGTGGCGTCCACGAAGGGGGCCTTTTTCGCATCCTTGCTGTTGACCAGGAGTTTGGGGACCAGGACGTCCTCCTTGACCTTGATGTACTGGCGGCCCATGAGGAGGAAGACCGCGGCGATGATGCCGCCGAAGAGGACTGTCGGGTTCTGGAGGAAGAGGCTGTAGTAGAATACCAATTATCATGATGAAGAGGACCTTGAACATGGTGTTGACAGGTGCTTCCGCCCTCTTCTTCTGCTCCTTGAACTTCTGGATGATCTTCTCCCCTTCCCCGGCCTTGACCACCTGGATTTTCGGGTTGTTCTTCTCCTCGGGGTTGGGATAGACCAGGATGTCCTCCATCTCCTCGGTGGGGAGGAGCTCTGCCATGGCCTGGCCGAGCATGCTCTTGCCTGTGCCGGGCTCGCCGATGAGGAGGATGTGGCGCTTCTGGGTGGCCGCCTTCCTGATGATTTCCACTGCGTGGTCCTGGCCTATGACCTGGTCGATTAGATTCTCCGGTACCTTCAGTTCGGCCGATGTCTCAAAATCCATCTCTTCCATAGGAATCTCTTAGAAAATCACTTTACCTAGAGCCTATTTATAGCTTTAGCAGGAATATGGGTCAAAGCTACCCACGGCAAAATATTATATAGCTGGATTTTGAAGGGTGTAGGCATGATATGTTTTGGCGGTTCCACATGCCAGACCCTGGCCAGGGAGGTGGCCCGGCGGGCCGGTCTGGTGGAGGGTTCCATGGAGGTTAAGGACTTCCCTGACGGGGAGATGTACGTGCGGGTGGACACCGGGGTCGAGGGCGAGGACTGCGTGGTCATCCAGTCCACTTCCAGGCCCCAGGGGAGGAACCTCTTCGAGCTCCTGGCCGTCCTGGAGACCCTGAAAGACCTGGGGGCCGGGAAGGTCTCGGCGGTGGTGCCCTATTACGGCTACGGCAGGCAGGACAGGCGCTTCATGGAGGGGGAGTGCATCACGTCCAAGGTGATTGCCGAGCACGTCCAGCTCCACTGCGACGAGTTCTATACCGTCAACGTCCACAAGGAGGCCGTCATGGATTTCTTCCGCATCCCTGCCCACAACCTGGACGCCGCTGCGATTCTGGGGACCTATTTCAAGGAGATGGACCTGGAGGACCCCATCGTGGTGGGTCCCGACATGGGGGCAGAGGAGATGGCGGAAAAGGTCGGCGCCATCCTGGACTGCGACTGGGACTGCCTGGAGAAGAAGCGCCTGGGACCCGGACAGGTGGAGATGAAGCCCAAGGGGGTCGAGACCGCGGGCAAGGACATCGTCATCGTGGACGACATCATCGATTCGGGGGGCACCATGCTCACGGCCCTGAAGACCCTCAAAGCCAAGCACGCCTCTTCGGTGAGCATCGCCTGCATCCACCCGGTGCTGACCGGCAACATCATCACCCGGCTGTATGCCGCCGGGGCCAGGACCGTGGCAGCCACCGATACCATCCCTTCCCAGATAAGCGAGATATCGGTGGCCCCTCTCATCGCCGATGCCCTGAAATGAAGCTCTTCTTCATCCTCTCAGGGGAGCACGAGACCCTGCCAGGGGCCGAGGTGCGGGCGGTCCTTGAGACCGCTGGGGCGGATTTCCGTGTCACAGGGTCCATGGAGCAGGTCCTCCTGGTGGAGGCCGATGACATAGGGTACGCCCACCGGCGCCTGGCACTCTCCCACGCCGTCTGCGAGCACATATTCTCCTGCGGCCCCGGCCTGGATGAGGTCCTGCGCAGTGCCCGGCGGGCGGAGTATCCCGCGCTGGAGGATTTTGCGGTGCGGGTGCGCAGGGTCAGGGAGCACCACAGGGAGCTCAGCACCCTGGAGCTTGAGAGGGAGATAGGGGCCGTCATCGTGGAGAAGACCGGTGCGAGGGTCAAGTTGGAGGAGCCCCGGCAGGTGGTCCAGGGGGTCATCACCGACGGGGGGTTCGTCCTGGGCAGGGTCCTCTCCAGGGTGGACCGCTCGCCCTACGAGGCCCGCCGGCCTCACCTGAGGCCGTACTTCCGGCCCGGGGCCATCCTGCCCCGCACCGCAAGGGCCATCGTGAACCTGGCAGGGGTCAGCCCGGGCAAGCGGGTCATGGACCCCTTCTGCGGCACCGGGGGGTTCCTCATCGAGGCCGGGTTGCTGGGGGCCGAGGTCTACGGCAACGACATCGAGGAGGAGTTCGTGGAGGGGTGCAGGCGCAACCTGGAGTTCTACGGCGTCCGGGGTTTCACACTGGAGACCGGGGACGCCACGGCCCTGCCGGAGAGATACCCGGGGTTCTTCGATGCGGTGGTGACAGACCCCCCCTACGGCATCCAGGCCAGCACCAGGGGAAAACAGCTGGACCAGGTTTTTGTCGATGCGCTGAAGGCGATTTACGGGATGTTGAAACCGGGGGGCAGGGCCTGTGTTATATCTCCCACCAGGGTCGAGTTCGACGCGGCGGCAGAGAACGCGGGCTTCAGGATTCGTGAGACCCATTACGAGCGCATCCACCGGAGCCTGACCCGCAGGATAAGCGTGCTGGAGAAGTGATGTATCGGATAAACGTCTTCCGCGGCTACCGAGCGGTCCTCAGACGTCCCCGGGGGCCACCCTCTTTATATCGGTCTTGTCGAAGTCGCTGTCCAGGCTTACCAGTATCAGGTCGAACTTCTTGCAGATGTGGTAGTGGAGGGCGTCATCGAAGTCCAGCCCTTGGCCCTTGGCGGCCTCACAGACCTCTACTTCGTCCCTGGGGTTTGTGGAATAGAAGGATATCCCCTCGAAATTCAGCACGGTCTCAAGGAACTCCTTGTACGCATCAAGCCCAACAAGGCGCTCAAGGATGATGGCGATGGTGTGAAGTGAAAAGATGGTCTGGTAGGCGGTGACTTTGCCCGTTTGGACCTTTTCAAGGAATTCTTTGCAGTCGCTGTAGTTCTCTCTTTCAAGAAGCACCTCGAGGAAGATATTGGTGTCAATCAGGTACATCTGTCCACCACTTGAGGCCCTCCTTCTGGAGCTGGACAGAAGAGTATTTTTCCCTGTGTTCCCTCAGCAGTCCGACGAGCTGGTTCAACCCTTTCTTCTTTCCCCTGACAGGCTTAAAAATAGCAGGGCTGGCCCCTTTAATAGGCGGAATATCTCCTATTCGCTTACGTTCTATCATACTCCTAATAATCCACGGGTATCATATAAAAACATAATCTAATCCCTGACCCGCAGGATAAGCGTGCTGGAGAAGTGAGGTCATCCGAGCCTCTTTATTCCTTTCACCTTGTCGAAGTCGCTGTCGAAGGAGAGAATCTCCTTTACCTTTTTGTTCTTCATCACCTGGACCGTGAGGGCATCTGCCACCGAGAGGGTCCCGTCGTACCTCAGGTAGATGTCCAGGGATTTGTCCAGGAGGTTCGGGGTGGCGAAGACCATCTCGCAGCTGTCCATGATGAAATCATATAGGGCCATCCCGGCCTTCCCGCCTCCCCTGGCACCCACAGCGGTAACGCTTTCCGATAGGACCAGGTCGGTGACCAAGAGGTCATCGTCGATGTCCTCCGCCAGTTCCCTCGCACGCGGGTGCCACTGATCCCTCCGGTCGGCAATGGCTATCAGGTATGAGGAGTCGGCGAATATCAAAGCTCTCCCCTCTGGGCCTTCCTCTTGGAGGCCACGGCGTCGCCGCCGACGGAGATGATGCCGGTGATGTCTTTGAGGGTCCTTCTTTTCCTGGGCTTCACCGTCACTATCCCGCCCTTCTCCTGCCATTCGAGGCTGTCCCCAGGTTCAAGGCCAAGCTTCTTCCTGATTTCCCCGGGTACAACCGTCTGGAATCCCTTTGATATCTTGGTTTTCATGAAATGCCACCTCACTTTGAATAGTGGAAATTCACAATGAAATAGATTATTGTGAGATGAGGTCGCATCCACCGCAGCCTGACCCGCAGGATAAGCGTGCTGGAGAAGTAAAACTTATCTACCTTGGCGCATACTTGTTCCCATAATGGACATCATAGAGTTCATCGAAAAGGCCATCGAGAAGGAGAAGGCGGACAAGGAGAAATACCAGAAGATGTCTGAGGAGGCCGAGGACCCCGAGGCCCGGATGGTATTCGCCCAGCTGGCCAGGGACGAGGAGAGCCACGAAAAGGCCTTGAGGGAGAGGCTTACCGCCCTCAAGATGATGAAGTCCCTCTAAAGCCCGGGGGATGGCGCTGCGGGGCTAGTGGGGGGTGGGGCCTGTCCAGGGCAGGAAGGATACATAGACGATGCCCAGGAAGACGATGGCGATGGCCGCTCCGGAGATGACCATGCCCCGGTTCACCCTCTTCCTGTCCTTCAGGGCCTTGCCCAGGAAGTGGGTGAAGACCACCGCGGATATGCTGAACAGGAGGATGCCCGTGAACCTGATGCCCACGGGCACGGCATCGAAGCGCGGGTGGCCCAGTAGGTAGCCCCAGGAGGCCAGGCTGTAGTAGAAGACGATTAGGAACTCCACGAAGCCCGCGGCCACCTGGATGGATATGGCCTCCTTCTGGAGGAGGATGGTCTCCCTCGAGCGCAGGAGCTCCACGTTGGTCCTCACGGTGTCGATGGCGGTCTTTGTGTTCTGGATGGAGTAGTTCAGGGACGAGATATCCTCGTCGAGCCTGTCCTTGAGCTCCTCGGAGTCCTTCAGGATGGAGAGGTCCTCTCCTCCCTCGGGTTCTCCCAGCTCTCTCAGCCGCGCCATCGCCCACCGGAGGTCCTCCTCCAGCACGGTCCTGGACTTCTTTATTATCTGGACATCGTTTACCAGGATGGCATACTTGCTCGAGAGGGTCTCGATTTCCTTTTCCAGGAGCTCGATGTTCTCTGGGTTGAGGCTCTTTCCCACAATCCTCTTGTGGAGTATCTCCCCCACCTTCTTGTCGATATCGTGCTTCTCCTCCATGGCCCACTTACGCTGATTCCTGAAATAGTCCCTTTCGGCATGGACCTTGTGGACGGTGAAGTCAAAGACCGGGAGTTGGTGGCTCAGGAGCCGGGCGAGGGCACCGGAATCCCCGGAGAAGGCCAGGACATAGGCGTGCTCCTTGTGCCCTTCCTTCTCTGCCAGGAGGAAGAGGTGGCCTGCCCGGGTCTCTATCCTGTCGGTTATTGTTCCGAGCTCCCCTGCGGCGGCCTCGCCCCCCTGCCCCGGCGCGATGATGAGAACGGACTCCCCCACGGCCCGGTCCCTGCCGGGGATGTCCGCCTGCCCGAGCTCGTCCATGACGTCCCTGCCGGATGGCGCGAAGCTGGCGAGGACGATGACCACGTTCTTGTAGTGTAGCATGGAGAGACGGGTCCCGTCCCCGGTCCCGGTGGTTATGGCCGTGGGGCGGTGCTTCCTGGCCCCGTCCAGCGTGGCCCTGCCGGGCTGGTCGTCTCCCTGTCCCTTGATGCCGACCCGCCCGGAAATCCCCTTCCAGAACTCCTTCAGGGGTTCGTCATCGTCCATGTGGAAGTAGAAGTACCGGGCGCCGATGAGGCCTTCCCGGGGCAGGGATTCGACGCTCATCACCTCTCCCCCGGCCCCTTCTTGGGCAGGAGGACGCAGAAGATGCTCCCGCCTCCGGGGTTGTCCTCCACCCAGACCTTCCCCTTGTGGAACTCCATCACCCGCCGGACGATGGCCAGTCCCAGGCCGGTGCCCTTGACCCCTTCCTTCATCCTCCTCTCGAAGCGGCGGAATATCTTCTCCTTGTACTCGTCAGGGACCCCCTCGCCCCGGTCCTTTACCATGACCTTTATCATGTCCCCTCCATTTGGACCTCCACCCGGGTCCCGGGGGCGCTGTACTTTATGGCATTGGAGAGGAGGTTGGAGAAGACATCGCCGATGAGGGGGTTGACGGCTGCGATGTACTCGCCTTTGAAGTCGATGGTGATATCCTTCTCCTTAGCCAGGGCCTCCAGGTTGTCGATGGCGTCGTAGACGTACTTTTTCAAATCAGCCTTTTTGAACTCCATCCCCTCCCCACTCTCAATCCTCTGGAACATGGCGGCGTTCTCCACCAGTTCGATGGCGTCTTCGACCTTCTTGTAGAGGAGGCCGGCGTACTCCCTGACCTTTGCGAGGTCCTCCTCGCCCATGAGGAACTCAGCCAGGTTCCTGATGAGGCCCAGGGGGTTGATGAGGTCGTGGTGGATGATGTCTATGTAGAGGTCCTTGAGCCTGGAGGCCTTCTCCAGCTCCATGGCGTACCCACGGATCTCCTCTTCCATGATCCTCTGGCGGGTGATGTCCCTCACCACCCCCTGGATTCCC
>JAADFM010000038.1 GCA_013152845.1 Methanobacteriota archaeon
TTCATCCTCAACGTGGGCCTGGACCAGCGCCTGGGCAAGTACCACCGCACGGCATGCATCAAGTGCTTCACCCTCTACTACCTCAAGGATGCGGTGGCCTCAGGCTGGAAGTGCAGGCGCTGCGGGGGCACCCTGAAGAAGGGGGTCTTTGACAGGATAGGGGAGCTGACCGACCGGGAAAGGCCCGTCCACCCCGACCACCGCCCGCCATACATCAGGATAGCCCCTCTGGCCGAAATCCTCTGCCTGGCCCTGGGCATCAAGAGCCCCTACTCGGCCAAGGTCCAGACCGCCTGGGAGGACCTGGTGAGGCATTTCGGGAGCGAGATTAAGGTCCTCATTGACGCCCCGGTGGAGGAGATTGCCGGGGTGGGAGGGGAGAAGATATCGAGGCTCATCCGGGCATTCCGGCGTGGTGATTTCCACGTCATCTGCGGCGGCGGGGGCCACTACGGGGAGATAGTCTTCGACCGGAGGCCGAAGGAACAGTTCTACACCGGCAACCAGAGCCGGCTGGACGATTACTGAATGGAGGTGAAAGGATGATTGTAACCACGACCGAGGAAATCAACGGGTACGAGAAAGAGGTCATCGGGGTGGTGTTCGGCAACACCGTCAGGGCAAAGAACATCGGCAGGGACATCCTGGCGGGACTGAAGAACATAATCGGCGGTGAGCTGAAGGGCTACTCCCAGATGCTGTCCGATGCCAGGAGGGAGGCCATGGCCAGGATGGTGGAGCAGGCCGAGACCATGGGGGCCGACGGGGTCGTGTGCGTGCGGTTCACCACCTCCCAGACCATGCAGGGGGCGGCCGAACTGCTGGCCTACGGGACGGCGGTGAAACTGAAGAGGACCTGAGGGGCCACCCAAAGATATATAAATTTGATATATATCATATTGATATATGTCTCTCTCACGCCTGGCCATCCTCGGCGCCCTCATGGAGCGCCCCATGCACGGCTACGAGCTCAGGAAATACTTCGAGGAGGCCCAGGGGGTCTTCTGGATGATAAACTACGGCTCCATCTACCCTACCCTCAAGCGCCTGGAGAAGGAGGGCCTTGTAAAGGGCAGGGCAGAACCAGCCGGCAGGGTGGGGGGCAGGATAACCTATGCCATAACGAAAAAGGGTGAGGCGGAGTTCCTGCGCACCCTGGAGGAGCGCCTGAAAAAGGAGGCCTTCGTGAGGGACGAGTTCACCCTCCACCTCTTCTTCCTGGACCACCTGGACGGCGGGACCATAAGAGAGGTGATGGAAAAGAAACTGGAGGGCAATCTGGCGGTCCTGGAGTGCATAAAGAGGCTCGATGAGGAATTGAAGGGCACCCTCCCGAGATACCGCTACGAGGCGGTAAGGCGCGGGAGGATGCACCTGGAGACCGAGATTTCATGGTTGAAATCGACATTGGAAAACCCGTTGGAGGTATAAGTATGAGATGGATAGTGATTTTGGCAGTCCTTCTGGTATTGCCCGGCGCCCATGCCGCCACGAGTGCGGACTTCTTCGTTGTCGACGTCTCGCCCACAGCGCTGACCCCGGGCGAGACCGTTACGATGAACATAACTCTCAAGAACCTGGGGAGGGAATTCGGACTCTACCTGAGGTCGCAGCTTGACCCGAACGACCTCTCCCCGGTCACGGCCGTGGGCTCGCCCAAGAAGTTCCTCTCCAGGGCCGAGGCGGCCGAGGATACCGGGGAGTACTTCGGCATCGTCAGGCAGGACGAGGAGCTGCGAATCCAGTATGAGGTCCATGTGGACGACGACGCCTCGGTTGGGGCCTACAGCATCCCCCTGGTCCTCACCTGGGAGGACAAGCTCCTCAATACCCAGACCCAGACCCTCTACCTGGGGGTGGAGATAGTGGGTGAGCCGGAGCTGGTCATCTCGGGCGTGTCCCTGGACCCCGCCAGGATATACGCGGATTCGGATTTCACCCTCACCCTCGCCATCGACAACATCGGGGAGGACAAGGCCGAGGTCGTGGAATGCGGGCTTGTGTTCCCGGAGGTCTTCTCAGGGGAGGACACGGCCTTCCTGGGCACCATCGCAAGGGACGGCAGGGCCACGGCCTCGTACAGCCTGAAGGCATCCAAGGAGGCCGAGAGCAGGTCCTATGACTTCACGGCAGTCATCACCTACGAGGACGCCTCGGGCCTGAAGAGGGTCGAGAGGCCCTTCAGGGTCTTCGTGAGCGAGAGGGGGGACATCGACCTGGAGATTGCCGGCATCTCCACCTCACCGGCCAAGATATACCCCGGCACGGACTTCACCCTCTCGGTGCAGCTTGAGAACATCGGCACCCAGGACGCCAAGTCTGTGATGGCCACCATCTCCAACAGCGAGGGCTTCGTGGGCGAGTTCTCCTCCTTCATCGGCAAAATCGAGGTGGACGACGTCTCCTCCGGCATCTTCGACCTGACAGCCACCCCCTCGGTGACCCCCGGGGACCACACCTTCACCATGGAGATTCTCTACACCGACGAGAAGGGCGATGAGTTCACCGATACCAAGACCTTCACCGTCTATGTGGATGCAACCCCGGAGAAGTCAAAGCTCCGGGTGGTTGCCGGCATCCTGGTGGTTGCCGGCGCCGCCGTCTTCCTGTGGAGGCGGAGGAGGGCGGTATCGGAGATTGAAGGCTAGAACGGCAGGAGACCAGCATGGACGTCGTAAGGCTCCAGGATGTGGAGAAGGTCTACACCATGGGCAAGGTCAAGGTCCCTGCCCTGCGGGGTGTGAGCCTCTCAATCGAGAAGGGCGAGTACGTGTCCATCATGGGCCCCTCGGGCAGCGGCAAGAGCACCCTGATGAACATGATAGGCGCCCTGGACAGGCCCACCCGGGGGAAGGTCTTCGTTGAGGGCAGGGACATCTCCCGGATGTCCGACGACGCCCTGGCCAGGCTGAGGAGGGAGAACATCGGGTTCATCTTCCAGCAGTTCAACCTCATCCCCCGCCTGACGGCCCTGGAGAACGTGGAGCTGCCCATGTGGTACGCCGGCGTCCCGAAGGTCAAGCGGGTGCGGCGGGCGGCCGAGCTCCTCAGGCTCGTGGGCCTCGGCGACCGGCTAAGGCACCGCCCCGCGGAGCTCTCGGGTGGCCAGATGCAGCGTGTCTGCATCGCCAGGGCACTGGCAAACAACCCGGACATCATCATGGCTGATGAGCCAACCGGCAACCTGGACACAAAGTCCGGGGAGGACATCATCTCCATCCTGGAGGACCTGAACCGCCAGGGCAGGACCATCATCATGGTCACGCACGAGGAGGAGTTCGCCAGGCGGGCCGAGAGGACCATATACATCCGCGACGGGAAGATAGTGAGTTAGAAAATGCTCCAGTACATCGAGCTTTCCCTGAAGAACCTGGCCTACCAGAGGATGAGGGCCCTGCTGACCCTCCTGGGGGTCATAATAGGCATCACCGCCGTCATCTCCATGGTATCCATCGGCACCGGGATGACCAAGGCCATCGAGGAGCAGTTCGAGGCCTTCGGGACCAACAAGATCATCATATCCTCCACCATGGAGTTCGGTGCCAAGGGCCGGGGGCTGGTGGACGCCGACGTGGATGATATGGAGGACATAGTGGGGGTGGCGTTCGTCTCCCCCATGTACAGCGTATCCACGGGGAGCGAGTTCAAGGGCGAGGAGAAGGTCATAACCGTCTGGGGTCTGGACCCGGGCAAGGCCGAGCGGACCTTCTCGGACGTTGGGGGGTACAGGCTCTACAGGGGCAGGTGGCTGGAGCCGGGCGACCGCAACGTGGTTGTCATCGGTTACACGGTCCACGACGACTACTTCAGGAGCAGGGTGGAGCTGGGCAACAACATCAAGATACAAGGGGAGAAGTTCCGGGTGGTGGGCATCTTCGCCGAGACCGGGGACCCGGACCACGATAAGTCCGTGATGGTGAACCTGGACCGCATAAGGGAGCTCCTGGGCCGGGAGGACAGTGTCACCGCCATCATCGTCCGGGTAAAGGACGGGGCTGACGTGAATATCGTGCGCCAGAGGATCGAGGAGAGGCTCAAGAACCGCCACGAGGATGCGGAGTTCACCATACTCACCTCACAGCAGCTCATCGAGGCCATCTCCTCGTCACTCAAGGTGGTCCAGGTGGTCTTCGGGGGCATCGCCGCAGTGTCCCTTGTGGTAGGGGGCATAGGTATCGCCAACACCATGGTCATGAACGTCATGGAGCGCACCCGGGAAATCGGAATCATGAAGGCCACCGGTGCTACCAACTCCCAGGTGATGAGGATATTCCTTGTGGAGTCCGGCATCTTCGGTCTGGTTGGGGGCACAATCGGCATCTTCTTCGGCTACCTCATCTCCAGGGCCATAAACGCCGCCGCCGAGAAGTACCTGGGCCCGGGCATGCTGACAACGGCGGTGACCCCGGACATGGTTGCCACGGCCCTGGTGTTCTCGGTGTGTGTGGGCGTCATCTCTGGACTCTATCCCGCCTACAGGGCGGTGAAACTCGACCCGGTGGAGGCGCTTAGGGCATGATTGAGTACCTCGTCTACCCCCTGCGGACACTGGTGCAGCAGAAGGCCAGGACCCTCCTCACACTCTCGGGCATAGTCATAGGCATCGCGGTCATCGTGGCCATGGTGTCCATAGGGGAGGGCATGAGGTACACCATCAACGAGCAGCTGGACAAGGTGGGCGCAGACAAGATATACGTCATGCCCGCCGGCATCTTCGGTGGCCAGTTCGGCGGACCCCCCAAGGAGTACGTGCCCTTCGGCATCGCCGAGGAGCGGGAGATACGGGCCATCCCGGGGGTCAAGAAGATGGCCCCCCTCTACTACACCGCAACCAAGGTGAAGAAGGGCTCCGAGGTGGCCGACGCCTTTGTCACCGGGGGCACGGAGGACGCCATAGAGCTCTACAGTGATTTCCTTACCTTGAAGGAGGGGCGTTTCATCAAGGAGACCGAGACCGGTGTGGTCTTCATCGGGTATTACGTCTCCCACGGGATGTTCGACCACGACATCCGTGTGGGGGATACCCTGGAAATCAACGGCAAGAAGTTCCGGGTGGTGGGCATCGTGGAGGAGATAGGGTCCCGGCAGGACGATTCCACCATCTACATGTCCATAACCGCCGCCCAGGCCCTCTTCGATGCCGGGGACGACATAAACTTCTTCTTTGTCCAGACCAACAACAAGGAGATAGTGGGTGAGGTGGCCCAGAAGATCGAGGACCGCCTAAAGAAGCTGCGGGGGGGCAAGGATTTCGATGTCCTGACCACAGAGGACCAGGCCGAGCAGGTCAACCAGGTCCTGGACATCCTGACATTCGTCCTCGGGGGCATCGCCTCGGTGTCCCTCCTGGTGGGCGGGGTCATCATCATGAACACCATGCTCATGAGTGTGATGGAGCGCACCAAGGAAATCGGGGTCATGAAGGCCACCGGTGCCACAAACGGCCAGGTCCTGGCCCTCTTCCTGGCCGAGTCCTCGGTGGTGGGTATGGTCGGGGGTGCCGTCGGGATAGGCCTGGGCCTTTTGATATCCAAGGTCATAGAGAAGGTGGGCCAGTTCTACATCGGCTCCCTGTTCAAGACATACGTGGCCGGTGAGGTCATCATCGGGGTCCTCCTATTCTCGGTCATCATCGGCAGCGCCTCCGGGGCCTATCCTGCCTGGAAGGCCGCAAAACT
>JAADFM010000039.1 GCA_013152845.1 Methanobacteriota archaeon
GTGGCGAGCTGGAGGGCATCTGTCGCTGGTTCAACCGGTGAGGAAACTCCGCCCATCCTGCGAGGACCCGGCCCGGCGCAAGCCGGGGGGCCGAGAGGTCCGGCTCTGGAGCAGAAACGACACTGCCCCCGTCCGGTTGAAGGATGATGCCTCGGACTGACGACGGGCGGACGGCAGATGAAACGGCCAACCCCGGGGATGCAAGCCCAAATCAATCGCCTCAAGGACCTCGCACCTGGCGAGAGGTAGGGCGCATTAGACGAATGATGCCTAAAACAGAAGGCGGGTTACTCCCAGCACGCCAGAAGAACCACCGGGCCCTCGGCGGGTAAAACCCCGGGGCCCGGCTTCTCCTTTCTGCCTTTAACAAGGTTAACCCTCTGCCCCCTTATAATGAACCACCTGGAATACGACAGCCTCATAGAGGAGCTCGAGGTCTTAAGGGAGTCCTCGGAGAGCGCGGCTGTCATCGTGGAGGGGAAGCGGGACATGGCCGCCCTGCGGGCCCTGGGTGTCAGGGGCAGGATATACGCCCTCAACGACGGGCGCGCCCTGCTTGAAACCTGCGAGCTCATAGCCGGGGAGTACAGGGACGTAATCCTGATGGTCGACCTGGACAGGGCGGGACGCCTCCTTGCCGCGAAACTGAAGCGCCTCCTCTCCGAGAAGGGGGTGAGGATAAACGAGAGGCACCGCATAAGCCTCCTGCGCAAGCTGGACACCCACCAGGTGGAGCACATGTACACCCGGTTCAGGCGTATCCAGGCGGAGCTGGGGGCAGGGGATGTGGAGGGCGTCTAAGCGTGCCCTCACTCCCCTTCCTCTGCCAGGCAGATATCGCACATGTCCTCTGTCAGGTCCCCGCAGGAGGGGCTGAAGGTCCTGCCGCAGACCCTGCATGTGTAGGGCACCTCGGTCTCGCTCCTGCACACCGCACAGACCGCCATCGGCATCACCTCCTCTCTCGGACTCTCCCGGCAATATCCCCTCACTATCTACCCGGAAGGATAACCTGTTAAAACTTAGAGTCCGCAGACCCTAAGGAAGTTTTTAAATATCTCCGGGCCTTTCGGTGTGTGCTCCACCTCGGGGTGGAACTGGACCCCGAAGAGGGGCAGGCTCCTGTGGCCCATGGCCTCGATGGGGCAGGTATCGGAATGGGCCAGGACCACGAAGTCCTCGGGTAAGACCGAGACCTCGTCCTTGTGGGACACCCATGCCTTGAATCTCGGCCCCACGCCCTTCAGGATGGTATCCTCGTCGTCCACGATTATCTCCGATTCCGCGTACTCCCCTATCTCGGCGGTCCTCACCCGGCCGCCGAAGAGGCTGGCCATGAGCTGGTGGCCCAGGCAGATGCCCAGGATGGGAAGCTCACGGTGGAACCGCCTGATGACCTCCCCGGAGTTGCCGCTGGCCTCCAGGTACTGGCCGCCGCCGATGACGATGCCCCTGGGGTCCTCCTTCTCAATCTCCTCGACGGTCACGCTGTTCTGGACCAGCTTCGCCTCCACCCCCAGGTACTTCAGGGTGCGGTAAATCCTGTGGTTGTACTGGCCGCGGTTGGCCACCACGATTATATCGACCATTCAGTCCATACCTCTCTTGCTTTCGTCCATGGCGAGGGACACCAGGTTCTCGGCCCAGGCCAACTTTTTCCTCTTCAGCGCCGTATCGGCCGAGAAGGAATACCTGCCTATCCCAGCTTTGAAATCCATCCCATATAATGCTATCTTCCGGGCGCCGAAGTGGCAGGCCAGAAAGACGCACCTGTCCCCGTCGGTGAAGCCTCCGAAGTTCCTCACCCTGCCCACCGGCCGGCACTGGCAGGTGCCCACGACCGTGCCCCTCCCGACCAGCTGCGGGACATAGGCCTTCAGTCTGTCCATGTTGTCCCCGTGGGCATGGACCACCACGACCGCCCCCCTCCCAGCCGCCTCCAGGAGGTCCTCCATCCGGCCGTCCAGGTCGGTGACCACTATATCAGGGACAATGCCCTTTTCCATGAGGTATGATGCGGCCCCGTCGGCGGCTATCTTCGGCCCATCCGGGAAGTCCTCCACCCCCTCCAGTGACGGCCCGGCGCCGAAGACGGACACGGACTGCCCCCTGATTATATCCTCCAGGATGCCGACATCCACATCCTCCAGGAGGGAATCCAGGAGCCGCGCGGCCTCTTCGTCCCTCTCTCTCGAGAACCCGAAGTCCTCCAGGATTTCCCGGTAGAGCCCCTCCCAGTCGGCGTATTCCATGCCTAGAGTATCCTCATGCCGTCCCTGGTGAACCCCAGGGGGAATATCCCCTTGGGGTGCTCGGTGCCCCTCATCTTCCTTATCTGGAGGCCGGGCTTGAATACCGCCGGGTTGTCGGTGGGCTGGAGGTAGAGGAGTATGATGCCGTCGGCCATTTCTCGGTATTGGTAATCTCCGATGGGGAATACTCGGCCACCAGGAAGGTGAGGGTATCCAGACCCCTCATAATCAGGAAGAACTCGTGGAGGAACCTGCGGTAGTCAGTGAGGGTGTTGAAGACATAGGAAAACGGCGAGATGGGGTCGATGACCACCCTCTTTACCCCCTTCTTCATTATATGCCCTCTCACCGCCTCCTCCAGGGCCTGGTGTGGCCCGTCATTCAGGAGGGTCTCCCCCACGTCCACGAACCTCACAAGACCCTCATCCACGGCCGCCTGGTCGTAGAAGGTGTAGCTGGCCATGAACCTTGCGGCCTGGTCCTCCGGCTCTGAGAGGGCCGTGATATAGACCCCCTTCTCCCCTTTTTTAGCCCCGTGGAAGAGGCTCTGCATGGCCAGGGTGGTCTTCCCGGCCCCGGGCTCCCCGGCCACCAGGACCACCGAAGGGAAGGGCATCCCGCCCTCCAGGAGTTCGTCGAGCCCCTTTATACCTGTCTCGATCCGTTCCATGAGCATCACCGCATAACTATGGGCTCGAGATGGATATATCTATCTTTTCCCCTGATACCGTCCAGGTCTTTGTGTATCCCTCCCCGCCCGCGGGCAGGGCAGGGGCTATGACGATCTCCCTGGCCCTGGTCTCCCCCGAGATGTAATCCTTCTTGGTCTCCAGCAGGGAGCCTATCTCATCCCCGACCCCGATGGCCACCCTGATGTCCGCCTCGATGGCCAGGTCCTGCTCCTTCCTCATCTCCTGGATGCGCCGCACCACCTCCTTGGCATACCTCAGTGCCATGATTTCGTCGTCCGTTTCCAAGTCAATGATGACGGTGCCGAAATCGAAGTCCGCCGTGGAGTACCTCTCCGAGGTCTCCTCCCTGAAGCTCACGTGCCTCTCTGTGACGGTCAGGGTCTCGCCCTCCACCTCCACCCGGTATCCGCCGGCCGCCACCGCCTCCCTGACCTCCCGCCCGTCGGCTGCCTTGAGGTGCTCTATAACAGCCTGGGCCTTCCCCTTGAACTCCGGCCCGATGGTCCCGGGATTCGGGACGGCCCTTACCACCGTATCCTCCAGTCTCCAGCCCGGCTCCTTGACCTCGAAGGCGAGGGTGTTGGTGGCCCCCATGATCACGTCCTTCAAGGCCTCCAGGGCCTTCTTCGCCTCCCCGTCCACCGGCACGGCCATGGTCCTCTTCACCGGCCAGCGCCTCTTCACCCCTGCCTTCTCCCTGGCCGCCGCCTCGGCCTCGGTGTACTTCCTGACCACCCTCATCCGTTCCTCCAGGGTGGTGTCGATCCTGCCCTCGTCAAAGGCGGGCCAGTCCTCCAGGTGGACGCTCTCCCTGGCCCCCGAGAGGTTCAGGTAGATCTCCTCGGTGAGATGGGGTGCGATGGGAGAGAGGATAATGCTCAGTTTGGTCAGGACCTCGTGGAGGACGGCATAGGCCGACAGCTTTGTGGGGTCGTCCTTTTCAATCCAGGTCCTGGGCCGTATCAGGGTGATGTACCACCGGCTAAGGTCCTCCAGGATGAACTCGTGGAGCGCCCTCGGGGCCCGGTAGATGTGGAGGGTCTCGAAGCCTTCCGTCACCTCCTTTATGACGGAATTCAGCCGTGAGAGTATCCAGCGGTCCTCGGGGCGGTAGTGCCCCTCCATGCCCTCGCCCTTCTCGGGGGTGAAGCCGTCCAGGCTCATGTAGGTGGTGGCAAAGACATAGGAGTTCCAGAGTATGTTGAACATCCGCGAGACCACCTCCACCTCCTGCCAGTTGAAGCGCAGGTCCTCCCAGGGCTTGCATGCCCAGAGGACATAGAACCGCAGGCCCCGTACCTCTCCACGACCTCCTCGGGGGAGACCACGTTGCCCAAGGACTTGGACATCTTCTCCCCCTTCTCGTCCAGGGTGAAGCCGTGCATGAGGACCCGCCTGTAGGGGACCCTGTCGAAGGAGAGAAGCCCGCAGCCCAGGAGGGAGTAGAACCATCCCCTGGTCTGGTCGTGGCCCTCGGTGATGAACTCTGGAGGGTACCAGCGGTCGAACTCGTCGCTGCGGGACGGGTAGCCCAGGGAGGCCCAGGCCCCGACACCGGAATCGAACCAGACGTCCAGGACGTCCGGGACACGTGCCATCTCGCCTCCGCAGCGGCATTCGAGTTTCACCTTGTCCACGTGGGGCTTGTGGAGTTCGGGCACCTCGATGCCCCGCTCCTCCAGCTCCTTCCTGAGTCCGATGACCTCCATCTGCCCGCATTTACCGCAGACCCATACGGGCAACGGGATGCCCCAGTACCTCTGCCGGGAGATGGTCCAGTCCTTGGCGTGCTCTATCCAGTCCCGGAACCTCGCCGAACCCGCCCATTCCGGTATCCAGTCCACGGTGGCAATCTCCTCCAGCATGCGCTCCCTCAGTTCTGTGACCTTGATGAACCACTGCTCGGCCCGGTAGATGATAGGGGTCTTGCACCGCCAGCAGTGGCCGTAGCGGTGGCTTATCTTCTCCTCAAGGGGCAGGTAGCCCATCTCCTTGAGGTCGGCGGTGATGACGGGGTCGTCTTTTTTGGTCACAAGGCCCTCGTATTTTCCGGCCTCTGGGGTGAACCTCCCCTCCTCGTCCACCGGGCAGACCGGCCCGATGCCGTAGGCGGCCCCCACCTCGAAGTCTTCAGGACCATGGCCCGGGGCGCAGTGCACGCAGCCCGTGCCCTCACCGAGGCTGACGTAATCCGCCGAGAGGATGACCATGTAGGCGTTCTCCGGTGCTTCCACCTTGATGACATCTGAGAGGGGGTTGCGGTATCTCAGGCCCTCCAGGTCCGAACCGTCAAGGGTCTGGAGGATTTCGTACTCAAGGCCCAGCTTCTCCCTAAGGACGTGGTCGGCCAGTTCCTCTGCCAGGATGAGGGTTCCCTCCTCGGTCCTGGCCCGGACGTAGTTGAAGTCGGGATTGACCATGACCGCCAGGTTGGCGATGAGGGTCCAGGGGGTGGTGGTCCAGATGAGGATGTACTCGTCCTCCCGGTCGAGGAGGGGGAACTTGACATAGATGGATGGGTCTGAGCGGTCCTTGTACTCCAGTTCAGCGTCTGCCAGGGCGGTCTCACACCGGGGGCACCAGGTCACCACCCGGAGGTCCCTGGTCAAAAGCCCCTTCTCGTGGGCGTTCTTGATGGTCCACCAGGCGGCCTCGATGTACTCGTCCTTCAGCGTCATGTAGGGGTCATCCCAGTCCATCCAGACCCCCAGGCGCTTGAACTGCCCGGTCATGATATCGATGTGGCGCAGTGCGAATTCCCGGCACCGGCGGATGAAGTCCTCCACGTCCCGGTCAATCTCCTTCTTGTTCTTGATGCCCATCTCCTTTTCCACCTGGACCTCGATAGGCAGGCCGTGGCAGTCCCAGCCCGCCTGGCGGCGGACGTTGAGGCCCTTCATGGTGAGGTAGCGCAGGATGGAGTCTTTGAGGACCTTGTTCCATGCCGTCCCCAGGTGGATGGCGCCCGAGGCATAGGGGGGCCCGTCCAGGAAGTAGTAGTCCTCGGCACCCTGCCTGGCCTGCTGGCTCTTCTCGAATATCCTGCCCTCCTCCCACCGCCTCTGGACCTTCTCTTCCAGTTTCCTGAAATCCGGGGAGCGCTCTGCCTGTTCCATCCTTCCATCTCGCTAAAGCCTGAAAATTCCAGTATTACTTCAGGGCCGGGCTTTTAAATTTTTGCCCTGCATCTTACGACCCTGTCCTCGGTTATGACCATGTGGACCGGGATGTCATGGGGGGCGTGGGGTATCGCGTCCACCATCTGGTCCTCGAAGGCCAGGCCTATGAACAGGGCCCCCTTCTTGGTCTGCTTCAGGAGCTTGTCGAAGTAGCCGCCGCCGAAGCCCAGCCGGTTGCCCTTCCTGTCAAAGGCCACACCGGGCAGGATGAAGATGTCCACCTCCTCGGGTGCCACCGGCCTTATGCATTCCTCCTTCGGCTCCGGGACCTGGAATGCCCCGGGGGCAAGCTCGGTCTCGAAATCCCAGAGCTCGGACAGGAAGAGCTGGTACTCCTGGGTGTCCATGACCGGTACCACCACCCTCTTCCCGTCGGCCAGGGCACGGCGCACCATGTCGTCGGTCTTCACCTCCGAGGCCTTGGAGTTGTAGAACATCACCGTCCTGGAATCCATGAAATCGCTCAACTTGAACAGGTTCTCCCCTATCAGCACGCTCCTCCGTCTCAGGTCCCACTCCGGCAAATCGTTGCGCCAAGCCAGGACCTTCCTGCGGATTCTGTGTTTCGTATCCATGGATTACCCCCTCAAAATTAGAACTGTTCATATAAAAAGGGTGCGGTGAGGAAAGGGAAAAAGATATTTAAACCATGGTCTCATAAAATCCCTTTAACATGGCTGATGCTGTCTCTTTTGAAAATCAGCTGGCAGACCTGGTGGAATGGCTTTACCTAGGTGTCCAAATACCCATAATCGTCATCATCGCCGCCGGGGTGGTGTTCCTGGTCCTTTTCTACCTCGCCGCCAGCAGGAGGGGTACCCCGAAAAGCCTCGAAATCCCTGGCAGGGATATCTACATAGAGCTCCACGGGGGCAACGTGTCCATAAAGGTCAACGAGCCGGTCGAGCCGGCAGGAGAGGTGGAGGGCGGGGAGGTAGTACCGGAAGAACGGGTCGAGATGGCCGGAGAACCCGCTGCCCCAGCGCCGCAAGAGGAGGAAAAACCCGAGAAAAAGGGTCCCGATATAAACAACCTCAGGATCGTGGCGGATATCAATTCCGCAGTCTCCATCATCGCAAAAAAGCACGGCCTCGATTCCCTTACCCTGGCCAACAGCGAAGGTCTGGTCATCGCCTCCAGCAGGGAGGACCCGGATGAAGACGCGGCCGAGGCCGCTTCCGTTGTGGCAGAGAAAAGTCCGGTGGGGGAGAACCCGGTGGAGACCGGCACCGGAGGGCGGGTGGTCCAGCTTGCCCACCGGGAGAACGCCATCCTCGTTCACATGAGGGGGGAGAAGGTGGTCGAGAACCTGGAATCCATTCTCCAGGACGTAAAGATTTCCCTAGAACGCACCCTGGCTTAGAGGTCATCTGATGAAGAACCTCCTGGGATACTTCGGAGCCCTGATAATCCTGACCGGGGTCTGTCTTCTCGTTCCCGTGCCTGTTGCAGTCCTCCTCGGGGAGAGCTGGGTGATTCCCGGGTTCCTGGGCCCTGCCGCAGCCTGCCTTGCCGGAGGGTACCTCCTCTGGCGGTTCAAGAGGGGCGCACACCTGGACAGGAGGAGGGCCTTCATCCTGACCTCCGTGGGGTGGCTCCTGGTGGCCTTCATCGGCGAGGTGCCCTACATCCTCGTCCATGACGCCAGCCTCATCGACGGCTACTTCGAGGCCATGAGCGGGTTCACCACAACAGGCATGAGCGTCTTCACCCCCTCCGAGCTCCCAAGGACCCTGGTGCTCTGGAGGAGCCTCACCGAGTGGATAGGCGGTGTCGGCATCATACTGGTCCTCCTGGTAATACTCGCCCCCTCCAACGTGGCCTCCAAGCTCTACCTCGCAGAGGCCAGGACCGACCGGGTAGAGCCGCATATCGTTGAGACCTCGCGCAGGATATTCTACATCTACCTCTACCTCACCCTCCTGGGCATCCTGGCCCTCTACCTGGCCGGGGCCTCAATCTTCGATGCCGTCAACCACTCCCTCACCGCCCTGCCAACGGGTGGGTTCTCCCCCTATGACACCAGCTACACCGGCATGCCCGCCGCCATAAAGGTCATAACAGCGGTCCTTATGCTCCTTGGCGGCATCAGCTTCATCGCACACGGGATGTGGATGAAGAGGGACTTCAGGGGTTTCCTCAGGAACATGGAACTCAGGGTGCTGCTTAGCCTGGTCCTCATATTCACCGGCCTCCTCGCCCTGGACGGCCTGGCCCCCTTGGACTCCCTCTTCCAGGCCGTCTCGGCCATAACCACCTCGGGGTTCGCCAGCACCGACATCTCTGCCTTGAGCGACCTCTCCAAGAGCTACCTCATCATCATGATGAACATCGGCGGGAGTTACGGCGCAACGGCCAGCGGGATAAAGATAATCCGGTTCATCATCGTGGTCAATGCCGTCAGGTGGTTCATCAAGAAGATTACCATGCCCTCCAGGGCCGTCATCCCCTTCAAGGTCCAGGGAAAGACCTTCTCATCCGAAGAGGTCTTCGTGGTCCTCCTATTCTGCCTGCTCTACATCACCTTCCTGATACCGAGTATTCTCATCTTCCTCAAACTCGGGCACTCATTCATGGACTCGGTCTTCATGATATGCTCTGCCCAGGGCAACAACGGTCTGGTCACCCTGACCCAGTACACCGACGTGGAAAAGCTCATCATGATATTCCACATGTGGATAGGCAGGCTCGAGATAATACCCGTCCTGATTCTATTCACGTCCCTGAGGAGGTAGGCACGCTGGAGGGAATACGCCAGACCGTTGCCATACTCTTCGCCCTCACCGGGGTCCTCGCCTACCTGGCACCCGCGGAGAGCACCCTGGGCTCCGCCTACAAGCTCATCTACCTCCACCTCCCCCTGATGTACGTATCGTTCCTGTCCCTCATTTTGGCCCTGCTCTTCTCCCTGGCATCCCTGGGCAGGGGAAGGGACAGGTTCTATCGCAGGGCCTACAACGCGGCCTTCCTGGGCCTGGTCTTCGGGGCAGGGACCCTGGCAACGACAGCGGTTTTCATGACCATGGCCTGGGGGGGCATCGCCTTCTCGGAGCCCAGGTTCAGGGTCCTCCTTCTGACCTACGGCCTCTTTCTGGTGTACCTGGCGCTCCACCGGCTGAAGAGAAAGGAACTGACGGCGCTCTACGCCACGGCCGCATCCCTCATGGCGGCCTCGGCCTACTACCTCCTGGTGACCGGGGGCAGCTTCCAGCTCCATCCCGAGGGCGTGGCCATGCCGCTGAAGATGAGGCTGCCCTTCTATCCCTCCATGGCAGGGTTCCTGGTCCTCTATTACCACCTCATGGAACTGATGGAAAAACGTTAAATAGGGAATGGTATCTGGTTGATTCGGTGATTGATTTGAATGCCAATGACGAGTGCGAGACCGTCTTTCACAAAAAACTCAAGGTCAAGCTCAAGGAGAAGGGGAACCAGGGCCGTATCCTGTTTCTGAAGGACTACCTGGAGTGGCTCATCAGTAAGAAGACCACCCTGCCCCCGGATTTCCCAACCTTCGTCCGGGAGATAATGGGCCTGGACGACAGAAAAGGCTGGATTCATATAACCGTCTGGCACGAAAACAGCGAGCTCAGGCAGTTCGCCACGGACATGGGCTATGAGTACAGAGTGGAACACTATGACTGAGAAGGGATTCCAGATAGGCGAGGCCCTTGTGGGCGAGATGCCGGAGATTGCCCATATCGACCTGATGCTCGGGCCCAAGGACGGACCACTGGGCCAGTCCTTTGCAAACTCCCTGGCCCAGCCAAGGATGGGTCACACACCCATCCTCGCCGTGGTGCGCCCCAACCTCCCTGTCAAGCCCGCAACCCTCATCGTCCCGAAGGTGACCATCAGGGACCTGGAGGGCGCGGAACTCATCTTCGGGCCTGCCCAGAGCGCGGTGGCCAAGGCGGTGGCCGATTCCGTGGACGAGGGCGTGATTCCAAGGGAAGCCGTGGAGGACCTGGTGGTCATCGTATCGGTCTTCATCCACCCCCGGGGCAAGGACTACCAGCGGGTGTACCGCTACAACTATGCGGCCACAAAACTCGCCATAAAAAGGGCCATGGAGGGCTTCCCGGACATCGAGACCGTGCTGGAGGAGAAACCCAAGTCCTCCCACGACATGATAGGGTTCAGGATAAACAACCTGGAGCAGCCGCCCTACCTGGGTGTGGAGCTGGTCTGGGACGACTGGAGGAGGGTCGAGGGCATCCTCAGGGCCCTGCCCCGTAAAGACGGCATCATCATCAAGGCCGGGGCACCCCTCATCAAGAGGTACGGCATCGAGGTCTGCCAGAAGAT
>JAADFM010000040.1 GCA_013152845.1 Methanobacteriota archaeon
AACGCCGCCAATACCTCCCTGTGGCACGGCGGGGGGGTTGCCGGGGCCATCGTCCGCAAGGGCGGCCGGGTCATCCAGGAGGAGTCCAGCAGAATCGGGCACTGCCCGGTGGGCGGGGCGGTGGTCACCGGGGCCGGGAAGCTCAAGGCCAGGTACGTCATCCATGCCGTTGGACCGAAGATGGGGGAAGGCGACGAGGACCGGAAGCTGGCCCAGGCAACGGAGAGCAGCCTCAGGAGGGCCGAGGAGCTGGCCATCGAAAGCATCGCCTTCCCCGCCATAAGCACAGGGGTCTACCGGGTCCCGGTGGAGCGGTGCGCCCCGGTGATGCTGGGGACCGCTATCGAGCACCTGAGAAGGGGTACAGGACTGAAAAAAGTGGTCTTCTGCCTCTTCTCCCGGGAACATTACAGGGCCTTTGAAGAGGCCTTGCAGGACATCCTGGGCTGACTACTTTATCTCTCCCATCAGGGGGACGATCCCCAGGAGCACCCACATGAGCCCGAAGAACTTGGCTGGCAGGGACCAGTCATAGATGTATGCCAGGGCGATGATGGCCACGCCGGCCAAAAAGGAAAGACCCTCGATGGTTATCGGTTTGTGGGCCGCCCTCTCTGAGACATAGGTACCTTCTTTCAACACGATTACTCCACCTCTCTCCCAAATTAACCACCTAATCATTTTTAAAGGTTTCGAGAAGTGTGGGGGGAGGGGCCCATGAGGAATAAAAAAAGTTATTTTCTCATGGGCCAATCTCTAGATGATTTTTTTTTTCAATATAAACTTTTCGGTGACCCCGGGGTTGTCTGAAAAATCGGGGTAACTCTAATCAGACCACTTATTAGGACCGCAATAACATGGTCAGGAGGAATAGAAACCCGCTACGGGAACCGAACCCGGTGCCGGTTGGAACACACACGAACGGTTATCATCTTGATTATGGCCCAGGGCCGTATATCCGGGCTTACCTTAGAGCCTTGCTGTGGGCAGAAGTCAAGACTGGAAAAGAAAACCAAACGACACTATTAATTTTTCAGGGAATTAGTAGACAACCCCACCAAAACCGAAAAATATATAAAAAGGAGTGGGTATTTAGTAGTAGAAGTTTAGGCGATGAAGTCCGCCTGGAGAAAGTCAAACTGCAGTCGCGGGGACTGCTGATGACTTCTACTTTTCGTATGAGAGAGGAGTATGTTCGGCAAGATCTCCAATGCCATCAAGGACATTGAAAAGGTAAGCAGTGAACTGGGCATAAAACCTGACCTTGCCCACGTAAAGGAAAAGCTGGAAAGGAGGACCTTCAGCCTAGTTGTCCTTGGGGAGTTCAAGAGGGGCAAGACCACCTTCATCAACGCCTTCTTGGGCACGGAGTTCCTGCCCTCGGCCGTGGTGCCTCTGACTGCTGTTCCCACCATCCTTAGGTACGGCGACACCTACATGACCGAGGTCATCTTCAAGGACGGGACAAAAAGGGAGATACCCATCGAGGATATTGATGACTACGTGACCGAGAAAGGGAACCCGGAAAACCACAAGAAGGTAAAGGAGGTGGTGGTTCACTGTCCCTGCCCGATGCTCAAGGAGATGGAGGTGGTGGACACCCCCGGGGTGGGCTCGATCCACGAGCATAATACACAGATTGCCATGGAGTACCTGCCCAAGTGTGACGTGGCGGTCTTCCTTCTCTCAGCGGACCAGCCCATAAG
The DNA here is from genome assembly GCA_013152845.1 of Methanobacteriota archaeon. Classification (GTDB taxonomy): domain Archaea; phylum Hydrothermarchaeota; class Hydrothermarchaeia; order Hydrothermarchaeales; family JAADFM01; genus JAADFM01. The sequence continues at coordinate 1,707 of JAADFM010000040.1, forward strand.
CCAATACGAGCACGAGTTCCTGAAGGATGTGAGGGCCCACGCGGAGAAGATATTCTTCCTCTTAAACAAGGTGGACTATCTCGGACCTGAAGAGCTTGATGAGTCGCTGGAGTTCACAAAAAACGTCCTCGAGAAAGATGTGGAGGATGAAATCAGGCTGTTTCCCATTTCGGCCAGACTCGCCCTGGAAGGGAGACTCGAAGACGACACTAAAAAACTCAGGGAGAGCCGGATCCTGGATTTTGAGGACGTCCTCTGGGACTTCCTGGAGAGGGAAAAGGAAGACGTGCTCAAGGCCTCGTCCATACGGCAGGTCCTGGGAGAGGTGAGACGGCTGAAGACCTCCATCGAGATAGAGAGGAAGGCCCTGACCACCCCTGTTGAAGAGCTGGAGAAGAAACTGGAGCGGTTCAACGCCTACCTCAAGGAGGTGGACAAGAAGAAGGACTACGCCCTCTATCTTTTTGAGCGGGACGTGAAGGCGGTCATGGAAAGGGTCGAAAAAGACCTGGAGGACCTCTATGAGGACCAGCTCCTGGCCATCAACAGGGATCTGGATTCCTTCTACAGGGAGAATTCCCGCCTGCCTGCCGGGAAACTGAGGGAAGAACTCGAGGGTTTTGTAAATGGTGCCATCGAGGACCTCTTCAAGGGATGGATACGGGAGGAGGGAGAAATGGTGGAGGCCGGGTTCCGCTCGGCCCTGGAGAAGGCAGAAGGGGAGATCAACGCCATCGTTTCCGATATCCAGAGGACCTCCTCGGACATCTTCGAGGTGGAACTGGAGGGGGTGGAAGGGGAGGAGATACTGACCCCGGAGATCAGGTTCAGTTTCAAGTTCAACTACCACGCAGGCACCCTGACGGTGGTCCTGTCTGCCATCATGTCCCTGCTCCCCGGGTTCATCTCCCACCGCTTCATCCTGAAGGGCGCCCGGCAGGAGGCGGGCGAGCTCCTGGACCGCCACTGCGGCAGGGCCAGGGAGGATTTCACAAGGCGCATCGTTGCAAGCGAGCTGGAGCAGAGGAAGCGCCTCGAGGGCAGGATCCAGACCGTGGTGAATGGGATAAACTCTGCCATCCGGCGGGCCAGGGAAATGAAGGAGAAATCCTCTGCCGAGGCAGAGGAGCGCCTCCAGCTCTTGGAAAAGAGCAGGAAGAAGCTGGACGAAGTGGCCCGCGGCCTGGAGCCATGAGGTCCGGAATAGATACAGGCGCACTTTTGGACTTCGTCAGGGAGAGGAGGAAGGAGGACGGGGGCTTCGCCTTCGTGCCGCCACTGCCATCCTCCATGCCGGAGACCTACTACGGTGTCTTTATCCTGAAGGCCCTGGGGGAGGAGGTGGATGCCCCGGAAGCCCTCGAGGAGTTTCTGCTCTCCAAGCTTGATAGGTCAAACATCTATTCCTGGTATTATGCCCTGGAGACCCTTGCCCTTCTGGGGACAAACCCTGAACTGGATGTGGCATGGCTTGTGGAAAGGCTCGATGGAGTGCTGCGGACCTACTCCTTCGCGATGCCCCGGGTCCTGGAGGACGTCTTCTACATGGCCAGGTGCCTGGACCTGGTGGACCAGAGGGTGCCGTCAGGGGTCACGGACTTCATCAGGTCCTTCAAAAGGGAGGGCGGGGGATACGGTGTGAGATACCCCAACCTGAGGGACACCTTCTATGCCCTGTCATGCCTCCAGCTCTGCAACCGCGCCGCCGAAGACGTCAAGACCCGCCACTTCCTGGAAGGTCTCCAGCACCCCGGCGGCGGCTTCGTCAAGTCCGCCGGGAGCTATCCGCCCTATCTGGAGGACACCTTCTTCGGCCAAGCCTGCGTCAATCTGGTAAAAGGCAGGGTACTGTACCCTGAAGAGACCCGGGACATGGTGGCACGCCTCCAGACGCGGGACGGGGGCTTCAGGCGCGGCATCTACGGCGGCATTGCCACCCTTGAGGGAAGCTATTATGCGGTGGCATGCCTGAAAGGTAGTGATAGCGCCATGGAGTTTGAAAAATGAACCACCAAAACGATTCAAGGTCCGCCCTGGGCTTCGTCATCCTCCTGGGGGTGGTGAGCCTCTTTGCAGACCTGACCTACGAGGGGGCCCGCAGCATCACCGGCCAGTACCTGGGGCTGCTGGGGGCCAGCGCCTTTGCCATCGGGGCGGTGGCGGGTCTCGGGGAGCTGGTGGGATACGGCCTGCGCCTGGTCTCAGGCTACCTGAGCGACCGGACCGGGCGGTACTGGGCCATCACCATCCTGGGCTATGCCGTCAACCTCCTGGCCGTACCACTCCTCGCCCTTGCAGGGCGCTGGGAGGTGGCCGCCCTCCTCATCATAGCCGAGAGGTTCGGCAAGTCCATCCGGGTCCCGGCCCGGGACGCCATGCTCTCCCATGCCACCAGCCAGACAGGCAGGGGCTGGGGCTTCGGCCTCCACGAGGCCCTGGACCAGGTGGGGGCGGTCCTGGGTCCCCTGGTGGTGGCAGGGGTCATCTATCTTGAGGGGGATTATGCCATGGGCTTCGCCGTCCTCCTGGTCCCGGCCCTGATGGCGCTGGCGGTCCTGCTTGCGGCCCGGCTCACCTATCCCCGCCCCCAGGTCTTTGAGGCCAGGGGAACCGAAAGGGGCGAGCTCCCCAGGAGTTTCTGGCTCTACCTCCCCGCGGTGGCGCTGATTGCGGCCGGCTACGTGGATTTCCCACTGGTGGCATACCATTTCACGAGGGTCTCTACCGTCCCCGAGGAATGGATTCCCGTCTTCTATTCCATTGCCATGGGCTCCGACGCCCTGGCGGCCCTGGCCCTTGGCCGCCTCTTCGACCGCTTCGGCCTCCCGGTCCTTGCGGTATCGGCCCTTGTATCCTCCCTCTTCGCGCCCCTGGTCTTTTTCGGGGGCCTCTACCCCGCCCTCCTGGGCATGGTACTCTGGGGGGTGGGCATGGGGGCCCAGGAATCGGTGATGAGGGCTGCGGTGGCAGGGATGGTACCGGCAGACAGGCGCGGCACGGCCTACGGGATATTCAACGCCGGCTACGGCCTGGCCTGGTTTGTGGGCAGCGCCCTCATGGGTGCCCTCTACGGGGTCTCGCTCACCTACCTTGTGGTCTTCTCGGTGGCGGCCCAGCTGGCCTCGGTACCTGTCTTTGCGCGCCTGGGCCTCACTCGTGGCTCATGATTTCCTGGATGGCCCTGACAGGGAGCCTCAGGGGTCCGTCCTCCAGATGAATCACGGCCACGAGGTCTTCTCCCTCCTCCTTTATGTCCACCCGGGAGGTCAGCAGGTGCCGGAGCCTCCCCCGGTCCATGACGGATATCCTGTACTTGGTGTCCCGGTACCCCCGGATGTAGGCGATGTCCGAGAACCTGAAGGACTCCCCGTTTATCTCCCCGCCCTCGCAGTCCAGGAAGATGGTGATGACGTGCCTGCCGTTCTTGAGGGCGACGTCGATGGCTGCCATGATGGACCATCCCCTCCAATCCCATATCAATTTTGCCTCGCCACCCTCCCCAACCCTTCCAACGTTAACCTCCCGACTTCGGTAGATGATAGATAAAAGCTTCATCTTCCTCCCAGGCGTCGGCCAGCTCAGGGAGCGGCGCATCTGGCAGGACGGCATCTACACCTGGGGGGACTTCATGGAGGCCGAGAGGGTAAGGGGCATAAGCCCCCGGAGGAAGCCCCTCTGCGACGCCGAGCTGGAGAAGGCCGCTTACTACCGGCGCATCGGCAGCCCGGTATATTTCGCCCGCACCGTGCCCAGAAAGGAGCAGTGGCGCCTCTTCGAGACCTGGCCCGACAGGGTCTTCTACCTGGACATCGAGACCACCGGCCTTTCCCCACACAGGAGTCAGGTCACGGTGGTGGGCATCCACGACGGCCACGAGACCACCACCCTGGTCAGGGGCCGCGACCTCACCGAGGAGAACCTCCTGGCCGAGCTCGACGGGTGCAAGATGCTTGTGACCTTCTA
>JAADFM010000041.1 GCA_013152845.1 Methanobacteriota archaeon
ACCGGAGCCTGGAGTTCCCGGAGGAAATCAGGACCGATGGTGTCGAGGCCAAGCTGAAAAACGGCGTGCTGACCCTCTCCCTGCCGAAGCTCGAGCCCAGGCCCGAACTCAAGCCCAAAAAGGTGGAAATCAAGTAGATACCCCCTCCTCCTCTTTCTGTTTTTCCGTTTTTCAGGGGTCAGATTCCGCCCCTGAGCCTTCAGTAACTCTTACATAGCACCACACACAATCCTTAATCCATGAAGATCCTCCACCAGAACCGGAAGGAGGGCGTCATCAAGGTGCGCCCCGAGACCCTGGACGACCTGTGGTACCTCAAGGGCATCATCTGCGAAGGGGATTTCGTCAGGGGCAAGGGATACCGCCGGGTCAGGGACGACGAGAGGCTGCGGGCCGACAAAGGGGTTCGTGTGCCCATGACCCTGGGTCTTCGCGTCGAGTCGGTGGAGTTTGCGCCTTACGTCAACCGGCTGCGGATAACGGGTGTAATCGAGGAAGGGCCCGAGGATTTGATATCCCTGGGCTCCCACCAGACCATCGACGTGAAGCCCACCGATACCCTGACCATCGTCAAGGACCGGTGGAAGAACTGGGAGCTGGACCGGCTCAAGGATGCCGTCAAGGCCGGGAAGACCCCCCTGGTCCTCATCGTGGCCGTAGAAGACGGGGAGGCGGAGTTCGCCGTGGTGCGCTCATACGGCATCGATTTCCCGGCCAGGATTGCGGTGACTGTTGCAGGGAAGCGGGAGATAAAGGAGCAGGAGGCGACCAGGAAGGAGTTCTTCCGGGAGGTGGCCGGGAAGCTGGAGGAGGTCATGAACAAGGAGGACATAAAGGCCTGCATCCTGTGCGGGCCGGGCTTTACCAAGGACGGGCTTTTGGATTACCTGAAGGAGAAGCACCCGGCGGTGGCCGGAAAGTGCCGCCTGGAGAGCGCCGGTACCGGGGGCAGGGTGGGTATCGGCGAGGTCCTGAAGAAGGGGGTGGTGGACCGCATCGCAAGGGACAGCAGGGTCAGCTACGAGACCCGCCTGGTCGAGCAGCTATTCTCGGAGATAGGGAAGGGCTCGGGCCTGGGCACCTACGGACCCGAAGAGGTCAGGAGGGCCCTGGATATGGGTGCGGTGGACAAGCTCATGGTCACCGACACCTTCCTGAGGAGGGACAGAGGCGCCGACGAGCTCCTGGAGGGCATCAGAAAGACAGGAGGGGAGGGCATCATCGTCTCCACCGAGCACGATGCCGGGGAGAGGCTGGAGGGCATCGGCGGGGTGGGTGCGATTTTGAGGTATGCGATATCATGAGATTACTTCCAACTATATTTCCAATTGGTAGGAATTTCCTACCGAAATATGGAAGCGAAGCGCCTTGAGGTAACCCACATAACAAAGAAGGGCCAGGTGGTCATCCCCAAGGCCATAAGGGAGAGGCTACATCTTGAGGAGGGCACACCCCTGGGGGTGGAGGTCACCGATAGGGGGGTCATAATGATGAAGGAAATAGAGGCGCCCTTTGACGAGGACGACATAAAGGCCATAGACAAGTTCTGGGAGGATGTGGAATCCGGCAAGCTCAAACCCGCTCCAGTGAAAGGATTCCTGGAAGGTATCAAGACTGATGGAACTTCGTGGTCTAAAGTACCGGGATACGAAACTGTGGAACTGGGTTTTGAACTGTCCAAGTTCTACCTGTCCATCCACGAGTCCGGGCAAAAGTATGGAAGATGATTAAAGAACATATATTTTCTCTGGTGGACATGCTCAGAAAGCACAACCTGAGATATGCCCTTTTCGGAGCCGTGGCCGTGAATTACTGGGGCGAGCCGAGGGGGACCAGGGATATCGACTTCATGGTGGCTGTGGAAGAAGGGAATATCGAGGGTTTTACATCAGAAGCCAGAAAAGCAGGATGGAGTGTCTATACGCCGGAAGAGATGGGTTCCAACAAGTATGTAATCAACTTTCCAGACACGGCGATGTTCGCCGAGCTGTGGATACCTCGCCCGGGGAGCTACGACGAGGAGCTTTTGAACCATCGGGTGCTCCGCAAGATATTCAGGGACTCCAAGCGGAAATTCTGGATTTCCACGCCTGAAACTGTTATCATCCATAAGCTGCTACACGGAGGACACAAGGACTTCGGGGACATTGTTGGCATCATGAACAGACAGGGACACGTCCTCGATAGGAGGTACCTCCAGAAGTGGGCATCAAGGAACAGACGGGTAATGTCGCGCTACAGGATGCTGGCAAAGGAGTCTCTTTATGGTGATTGGCTTCTGGAAGACATAAAGTAACGAAGGAGAGGGCCTTGAGGGTATTGGAGGGGTGGGGGCGATTTTGAGGTATGCGATATAATCTACTCCTCCTTCTCCTCCACTCCCACAATCTCGAAGAACCTGTCGGCAACGGCCTCCTCGGCAAGCCGCAGTAGGGCCTCCTTGTTCTTGACGCTCCCGAAGAGTCCCAGGGGGATTTTGGCCGCTGCCGCGGTGGCGTGCCCCCCGGCCTGGCCGATGTCCCCGTAGGCCATCTCCATGACCTTGCCCAGGTTCAGCCTGATGTCCCGGTTGCGGGCCGAGATGTGGACCACGTCCTTGCCGATGCCGTAGACCAGCACCGTGGATATGCCCTCCAGGTTCAGCAGGTAGTCCGCTGCCTGGGGCAGGGTATCCCGGTCCCGGATGAACCCCACGTTGGAGAGCAGGTAGGAGCCCCTGATCTTCCTGTTGTGGATGGCCTCGCCCAGGACGTCCAGGGTCTCTGCGGACATGAGGGGGGACTCTATCTTGCGCAGGAGGTCGTGGTTGGCCTTGGGATAGAGGAGGGCCACGGCGTTCATGTCAGGCAGGGTTGCACCCCGGGTGAAGTCCTGGGTGTCGGTCTTTATCCCGTAGAGGAGCACGGTGGCCAGCTCGTCGTCTATCTCTATGCCCAGCTGGGTCAGGTACTCGGTCATCATGGTGGAGGCAGCACCCAGCTCGGGCCGGATGTCCACGTAGTCGCCCCTGACCTTTTTCATGTCCACCTGGTGGTGGTCGATGATGATGTCAGGGACGGTCTTGGGGTCCAGGTGGTTGTTCTGGCCCGGGATGGCGGATTCGATGAGGGCGATTTTGGAGTAGTTCTTCAGGTCGTCTGAGTGGGAGAAGGCAGTCATCTCGATGCCCAGGAGGTTGATGAGGGCCTTGTTCTCCTCGTGGCCGATTTCGCCGCTGTAGATGATGTCGGCGTTCTTGCCCAGGGAGGCGACGATGCGCTTGAGGCTCAGGGCGCAGGCGATGGCGTCGGGGTCCGGGTTGTCCTGGGTGACGATGGCCACGCCCTTGCTGGCATCCGAGATAATCTCCTTGAGGTGGGCCATCTTGCGTTTGAGCTCTATCTTTTCCAGACCCTTGATGGCGGCCTCGGCCACCACGCTGGTGGGGTATATGACGATTTCGGCCTCCCCTTTGAACTCCTTGTCGGTGCTCTCCTTGCCCGCCCTCACTATGACCGGCACCGTGGCGTTGAGTTTGCGTACCGCCTTCAGGGTCCGTTTGTTTAGTGCAGGGTCGGTGGTCAGGATGATGACGGCGTCGGCCTTCTCGATACCGGCCCGCTTCAGTACGGAGACTGCGGTCATGTCCCCCTGGATGGTGTTGTCGAAGCCCTGCTCTTTGAGGATTTCTATGCGGCTCTTGTCGTTTTCGACTATCACCAGCTCCTTCTTTGTCTCCTTGAGCCTGGTGGCCACGAAATAGCCAGCTGTGCCGCAACCAAGAATTAGATACACCAAACCACCTGACCTCGTCTGTTTCCTTCCAAAAGCATTTAATATAGAAACCTTAACATTACTTAAATCTTTTCAACGGGTCTTTAGAATGGAAGAAGTGGAAAAAGCTGTTCAGTTGACCGGCAGTCACAATTCCTGGCGCTCCACCTGCATCAACCTCATCGCCAGCGAGAACGTCATGAGCCCCCTGGCCTGGAGGCTCTACAACTGCGACTTCGAGCACCGCTACGCCGAGGGCATGCCCGGGAAGAGGTTCTACCAGGGTCTGGAGTACCTGGACGAGGTGGAGCTGCTGGCAATAGATATGGCCAAGCGGCTCTTCCGGGCCGAATATGCGGACCTGAGGCCCGTCTCAGGGAGCCTGGCCATCCTGGCCATCCTCTCTGCCTTTGCAAAACCGGGGGACCCCTACGTGGCCCCGTCGGTCCCTGCCGGCGCCCACATCAGCCAGGCCGAGTTCGGTGCCGCGGGCATCCGGGGTCTGGAGACCCATCATCTCGTCCTGGACGAAAAGGAGATGACCCTGGACGCAGAGAAGTGCAAGAAGGTCATACGGGACGCCCGGCCAAAGCTGATAAACGCCGGGGGCACGGTGCTCCTCTTCCCCCACCCCCTCGAGGAGCTCCGGGAGGCAGCCGACGAGGTGGGCTCGATTCTCACCTACGACGCCTCCCACGTCCTGGGCCTCATCGCCGGTGGCGAGTTCCAGGACCCCTTAAGGGAGGGTGCGGAGGTGGTGGGTGCCTCCCACCACAAGACCTTCCCCGGCCCCCAGGGCGCCCTCATCTTCGGGAGCAATCCCGACCATTACAGGAAGATCAAGTCGAAGATATTCCCCGGCCTGGTATCCAACCACCACCTCCACCGCCTGCCGGCCCTGGTGGTGACCCTGGCGGAGATGCTGGAGTTCGGCAGGGAGTACGCAGCCCAGGGGGTGAAGAACTCCCGTGCCCTGGCCCAGGCCCTCTACGAGAGGGGTTTCGATGTCCTGTGCGAGCACAAGGGCTTTACCAGCTCCCACCAGGTCATCGTTGACGTGGCAGGGGTCGGAGGGGGTACGTGGGTGGCGGAGACCCTGGAGAAGGCCGACATCATCCTCAACAAGAACCTCCTGCCCTGGGATGACGTCAGCAGGTCCAGGGAGCCCTCCGGGATACGGATAGGCATCCAGGAGATGACGAGGTTTGGCATGAAGGAGAAGGAGATGGAGACCATTGCCGAGCTGATAGAGAGGGCGGTCATAAAGAAGGAGGACCCGGCGGCGGTGGGAGCCGATGTCAGGGAGTTCAGACAGGACTACAGCAGGATAAAATACTGCTACGACGCCACTAACTTTAAATATGAGTTTAATGTAATCTAGCCGAAATCACTCCCCCCTTTTTCCCGGAGCGGGTATAAAAAGGTTTATAGTGTATAAATAAGTTGAATTTTTGGTGAGCCCGAGATGGACCCACCCAGAAGAACAGCTTGATAAGATTCTGGAAGAGCGAAGAGAGCTCGATATCGAGATTAGGGCCCTGAAGAGGGAGATGAATAAGCGGCGGGCCGCCCTGCGGGAGCTCGGGAAGAAGAAGAGGGACATCATCGAGGTCATAAAGGTCAGGAACAGGGAGGCCAACCAGTTCCGCAAGCTCCGGGATGACCTCAACAAGAAGGTCAAGGCCCACAAGAAGGAGAGGGAGAAGCACAACGCCCGGGTCAAGGAACTGGCCGAGGAGTACAAGAGGATGAAAAAAGAGGTGCCCCCCGGCAACTTCAAGGCCATGGAAAAGGAGATAAACGCCCTGGAGTGGAAACTGCAGACCCGGGTCATGAAGATCAAGAAAGAGGACGAAATCGTCGACCGCATCAAGGAGCTGAAAGAGGCACTCAAGGACTACCAGGAAATCCTGAAGGTGGCAAAGGAGATAGACACCCACCGCAAGGAGTCCAAAAAGGCCCACAAGAAGATCCTGAAGCTCTCGGAGGAGTCCCAGGTGAACCACGAGGCCTTCCTGGAGGCGGTGGGCAAGATCAAGGAGCTCGAGGCCAAGATTGATGAGTACAACAAGGAGAGGGAGGCCGTGGCCGAGGGACTGGATTCCATGAAGGAGGAGCTAAAAGCCCTCCAGACAAAGGCCAAGGAACTGGACAAGACCATCAAGGACCTGGAGGTCGAGGCCGATATAGCCATCAAGGAAAAGAGCGAGACCGAGATGAAGGAAGAGGCCCAGGTGGTCTACGAGAGGTTCAAGAAAGGGGAAAAACTCGACCTGGAGGATATCTACCTCCTGAGGAGGTTCGACCTGGTTTAAAATGGATTACAAGAGGATTCTCGTTGTATGCATCGACAGGGATGGTGACATCCATACCAAGATAGGGGTGAAGGGGCCGATAATCGGGAGGGCAAACGTCTTCGATTCTGCGGTAAGACTCGGCCTTACCGACCCCAGAGAGTCCGATACCAACGCCCTCTTCGAGGCCGTGCGCATGTACGACGAGCTCAAGGAGGAGGGCAAGGACGTTGAGATTGCGGCCCTGGTGGGCTCGGAGAACGTGGGTTATGAGTCCGACTCCATCCTCTCATCCCAGCTGGACGTGGTCATCGGGGGGGAAAGGCCCGACGGCATCGTGGTGGTCACCGACGGCGTCGAGGACGAATACGTCCTCCCCCTGGTCCAGTCCAGGGGCAAGGTCATCTCATTGAGGAGGGTCATAGTCAAGCAGAGCGAGCAGCTGGAGAGCACCTACTACGTCCTCCAGGAGTTCCTGAAGGAGCTGGTCAGCGACCCCAAGCTCTCGCGGCTCTTCATCGGGGTGCCGGGCATAGCGGCCATCCTCTACATGATACTGGGCCAGCACGGCTGGAGGCTCATCGTGGGTGTTGTGGGTGTCTTCCTCACCATCAAGGGGTTCTCCCTGGAGGACACGGTCCAGCGGGTCTATGACGAGCTGAGGTCGTCCTTCATATCAGGGAAGATAAGCTTCTTCACCTATGTGGTGGCGACCATCATCGCCCTGGTGGGTGTGGTCTCAGGCTACAATGCGATATCCGGCCAGGGTCTGGCCACAAGGGAGCTTTCCACCCTCGTGCCTCTGTTCATATCCGGCTCTGTGGACCTCCTCCTCTTCGCCTGTTTCGTGGCCCTCCTGGGCAAGGTCATGGACGCCATCGTGGAAGGCGGTGTCGTATCCAAGTACATCATCCTGGGGGTCTTCGCCTTCGCCCTCAGGATAATCCTGGACGCCGTCAGCAGGTTCATGCTGGGCAATATGGACGGCGTGAATCTGGCATTCTCCGTGGCCCTGGGCCTTGTACTTTCCATGTTCGCCTTCTTCTCCATCAGGTCCCGGAAGGTCCCTGAGCCCGCCACCCCGGAGGAGTCAGAAAAAGCGGTACAGTAGAAGGCTTGCCAGGCTGAAGTAGATAAAAAGGCCCAGGATGTCCTGGATGGTGGTTATAAAGGGGCTGGAGGAGATGGCGGGGTCGATGCCCAGGCGCTCAAAGGCCTTGGGGATGAGGACCCCTGTCACGCTGGCCAGGGCCATGGTGCAGAACATGGCGGCCCCCACCACCACGCCGATGGATGGTTCGTTTATGAGCACGATGGCCACCCCTGCCACCCCGGCGCCCACCAGACCACCCATAATCAGGCCGATTTTTATCTCCCGCAGGAAGTACCTCCCGTAGTCCCCCAGCTCCCCTGTGGCCACCCGCCGGACAAAGAGTGTTGATGACTGGACCCCCACGTTGCCCCCCATGGTCATTATCACCGGGATGAACAGGGCCAGGGTGACCACGATGGCGTCCTCCAGGCCCCTCTGATAGGATTTGAGGAGCCAGGAGTTGAATAGGCCGTCCCCCACCAGGGCGAAGACCAGCCAGGGCATCCTGGAGCGGACCACCGTGAGGGCCGGGGCATCGGTCAGCTTGTCGATGTCCCCGTGTGTACCCGAGAAATGGGCGATATCCTCGCTGGCCTCGTCCTCGATGACGTCTATGATGTCGTCCACCGTGATGATGCCCAGGAACCTGCCCTCCTCGTCCACCACCGGCACGGCGGTGAGGTCGTAGTCTGCGGTGATTCTGGCCACCTCTTCCTGGTCCATGGCCAGGGGGACCTTGATGACCTCGGGGGTCATGATGTCCTCCAGGGTCTCCTCGGGGGAGGCCAGGACCAGGTCCCTCAACGAGAGGACTCCCACCAGCACACCCCGGTCGTCGGTTACGTAGATGTAGTAGACGGTCTCGAAGTCCCGGGCCTTCTTCCTCAGGAACTCGATGGCCTCTGAGACCTTCACGTCCTGTTTGAAGGAGACGGCCTCGGTGGTCATCAGCCCGCCCGCGGTGTCCCTGGGGTGCCTGAGGAGTTTGCGGGTCAGCTCGGCCTCCTTTTTGGTGAAGAATTTCAGGATGGACCTGCGGGTGTGTATGGGCAGGTCCTTGAGTACGTCCACCCTCTCGTCGATGGGTATCCTCCTGAGGAGGCTGGCGGCGGAGATGGGCGGCAGGAGGGCGATGAACTCCAGCTGCTTCTCCTCGGGCAGCTCTGGCACCACCTCGGCCAGGATGCGCCTGGGCAGGTGGTTGAGGACCTGGTACTGGAGTGGGTCCTCAAGGCCCTGGATGAAGTCCGAGATGTCGTAGGGGTGGATGTCCTCCAGGGCCTCTTTGAGCTCCTGCCACTTCCCTTCCCGGGTCAGTTCCGTGAGGGTCTCGAGGGTTTTTTCGTCCAGGGCCATTTATACCACTCGCAAGATTATTATACCAGCCTATAAAATACTTTTAGGTATGCTGGGCCTGATAGGAGGCACGGGGATTTACGACCCCGAGATGTTTGAGGACACCCGGGTAGAGGCGGTCCCGACCCCCTACGGGGAGGTCCCGGAGGTCTTCATCGGGAGGGTGGGGGACAGGGAAGTCGCATTCCTCCCGCGCCACGGCCGGGACCACTCCGTTCCCCCTCACAGGGTGAACTACAGGGCCAATATCGCAGCCCTGAAGAGGCTGGGGGTGGAGAGGGTCATCTCCACCAACTCCGTGGGGGCCATTAACAGGGAGATGAGGCCCGGGGACGTGGTAATCCCCGACGATTTCGTGGATTTCACCAGGGGCAGGCCGTCAAGCTTCTTTGACCACGAGGTGGTCCACGTGGACGTGACCGACGCCTACTGCCCCGAGGTGCGCAGGCCCCTCCTGGCAGCGGCCAGAAAGGAGATGGACCGGGTCTTCGACGGGGGGACATACGTCTGCACCGAGGGCCCGAGGTTCGAGACCCCGGCAGAGATACGCATACTCGGGACCCTGGGCGGCGATATCGTGGGCATGGTGGGGGTGCCGGAGGTGGTCCTGGCCAGGGAGGCCGAGATGTGCTACGGCGCCATCTGCACGGTCACCAACATGGCGGCGGGCATATCCGAGCACAGGCTCACCGCCACCGAGGTGGTGGAGATGGTCAGGAGGAACGAGGCCACCCTCCGGGCGGTCGTGGCCGAGGTCCTGGAGCACCTGCCCCTGGAGCGGGGGTGCCGGTGCAGGAACGCCCTCAAGGGGGCCAGGATGTGAGGGTCATCCCCTTGAGGTGCAAACGCCCGGTGGGGAGGGAGGACCTGGCCGACTACCCCGGCATCCAGGTCATGAACCCGTCACTGATTGCCGGGAAGGCGCACCTTGAGTTTGCGGTATCCCAGGCCGAGGCCGCCTTCGAGAGGGGGGAGAACATCAGCGCCAACCCCTTCGTGGAGGCGATGCTGCGCGCCTCGGGCCAGAGGCAGATACAGCGGGCCTTCGAGCTGCTGGGCATCGGCGATGCAGGGGAGAGTGAGGTGGTGGTCCTGGCAGAGGGCGATGCCCGGGACTTCATGGAGGCCTTCGGCTGCGAGGCCGCAGAGGAGCTCCTGGCCATGGACCGGGCCAAGATGGAGCGGATAATGGAGGCCTTCGGCATCTCCGCGGACGAGATTTCGACCCTGCCCCTTTCCGAGGAGGAGGCCATCCTTGAGCTGGTAAAGGAGCGGATAGCCCTCCTCAACGCCTGAGCCTACACCCTCCTCCACCGGGTCCCCCCGGGCCCGTCCTCCAGTAGGATGCCCCTCTCCTTCAACTCCGCCCTGATGCGGTCGGCGGTGGCGAAGTCCCGCCTCTTCCTGGCCTCCTCCCTCTCCTTTATGAGGGCGGCCAGCTCCCCGGGCAGTTCCTCCTTTTCCTCTTCGAGGATGCCCAGGACCCGGTCGAACCCCAGGAGGGCCGTCCTGACCTCATCCAGGTTCTCCCGTGAGGCGGCGCCATCCTCGATGGCCCTGTTGGTCTCCCTCACCAGCTCGAATACCGCGGCCAGGGCCCGGGGTGTGTCCAGGTCGTCGTCCATCCTCTCCTCGAATTCCCTTAAGGCTTCCTCGGTCTTCTTGTGGAGGTCTTCGTTCCAGGGCGCATCGGTTCCTGCGTCCCGGAGGCGGGCCACGAAATCCCGGAGGCGTTCCACGGTCCTCTCCGCATCCCGGAGGCGCTTGAAGGTGAAGTTGAGTTTCTGGCGGTAGTGGGAGGAGAGGAGGAGGTACCGGACGGCCAGTGGGCTGTGGCCCCTCTCAAGGAGGTCCCGGAGGGTGTAGAAGTTGCCCAGGGACTTGGACATCTTCTGGCCCTCCACCAGGAGGTGCTCGTTGTGGAGCCAGTACCGGACGAAGGTCTTCCCGGTGGCGCCCTCGGCCTGGGCGATCTCGTTCTCGTGGTGTGGGAAGATGAGGTCCACACCCCCGGCATGGATGTCCAGGGTCTCCCCCAGGTACTTCATGGCCATGGCCGAGCACTCGGTGTGCCAGCCGGGCCGCCCCCGGCCCAGCTCGGTGTCCCACAAGACCTCCCCGTCGTCGGGGTGCCACGCCTTCCAGAGGGCGAAGTCCCGGGGGTCCTCCTTGCCGTACTCGTCCTGGGAGACCCTGGCCCCCTTCTTCAGCCCCCCCAGGTCTATCCCTGAGAGCCGGCCGTAGCCATCGAAGCGGGAGATGGCGAAGTAGATGGAGCCGTC
>JAADFM010000042.1:0-828 GCA_013152845.1 Methanobacteriota archaeon
TTCAGGTGGATGACGGTCTGGTGACCGACATGGCCTGGGGGCGAAATGAGCTGTGGGTCACGTGTATGGCAGGATACTCGAGTTCTGTTTACAGGATTGATATAAAAAAGGCGGTCGTTGTGGGTCATTTCTTTGCCCATGGACCAAAACCCAGAGGGATATCCTTCGATACCGCTGAAGAAAATATCTGGATCGTTGATGAAAGGAACCGAGAATTCAGGAAATTCACCCCGGAGGGAAAGTGGACAAAGGTTTCTGTTGCCTCGCCGATTGAGAAACCGAGGGGGCTCTCCCTGGACAGCAAGGGCAATTTCTGGACCAGTGACAGGAAGACCGGTAAGTTCTACAGGATCAGCGGGGGTGACTAGGATGGCGGGCACGAGATACGCCGTACTGATTTCAGGTGACCTGGCCGAGAACGGATTCGATGAGTTCTGGAACGATGTGGTACTCATGAGACAGATGCTGCTGGACAACGGGTTCCAGGACCAGAACATATTCGTGTTGTATGGCAACGGGAACGACTTCTTCGACCCGAACAGACCGGTACCGGCCGAACCCGCCCATAACGGACTTCCCAGCTACTATAGCCGATGTCACCACCGTTTTCAACGGTCTGGCGAATGGGGACCCGGCAAACGGCATCCCCCAGATGACCGAGGAAGATTTTCTCTTCGTCTGGACCTTTGACCACGGCTATGCCGCAGGCGGGCACAGCTATCTGTGTCTTATGGACGGCAATATGCAGGATACGAACTTCGCAGCCCTGCTGGACCAGATAGCCTATAACTGCAGGGTGGTGTGCATGCAACAGTGCCAGAGTGGCGG
>JAADFM010000042.1:838-13765 GCA_013152845.1 Methanobacteriota archaeon
AACGATAACACGGTTATCCTGACCGCCTGTACCATTAACCAATTCGGGCATCCTGCGGACAACATCCCTGTGCAGGAGGACGAGGTGGTGGACGGGGTAACCTACAACCACGGAGAGTTCAATCATCATCTGTTGAGCGCCTTGATGGGACAGACACCCAACGGAAATCCTGTAAACGCCGATACCGACGGGAACGGCCTTGTATCGATGCTGGAGGCTTTCAACCATATAACCGCAAGCAATTCCCAGGCTGCTGTAGAGACCCCACAGTACAGCGACGGTCAAAACGGCATAGGTAACTACGTTTATGTCTCGGCGATAACGGATGTGTATATCAGAGATTCTCTGTCAGATACGGGTACGGTACCCTCAACAGGTGGACTCTCCCAGAGTCCGGATATCATTGTTCGCAAAAACCCCGTTGCTGACCCACAAACCGAGTTCGGGAATATCAATGTCGACCCGGGTAGCGATAAGGTAGAAATCGGCAACGACAATTACATTTACGGCCGGGTGCAGAACAAGGGACCTTTCGATTCGGATTGCGCAATAAGATTCTACTTTGCACCCCTTACGACCTCCTGCTCTCCAGCCAACTGGGAGTTCATAGGAGAGACCGAAATCCAGAATGTGCCTGTAAACGGTGTGGGCATCTCGGACGCAGTTACATGGCCCAATGTTCCTGACCCCGGGCAGATCGGACACTTCTGTATAATCGCCACAATCAGGGGATATGACGACATCCACCCGGACCCGGGCGGTATAAACAATGCCGCCGATTTCATACAGTTCATGAGGGACCACAACAATATCGCATATAGAAACGTGGCGTTTGAGAACGTCTTGCCGGATGGATACTTCTCGGCCGTGTTCCAGGTCCAGGGTTTCTATGGTGACAAGACCCGGTGCGACATAGTGATTGACAGGAGCCAACTACCGCCCGGGGGCTCCGTGGGGATTAAGATCAGGAAAACGATGTTCGTGCAGGGTACCAGCACCCTCGAAAACATGAGCGAAAGGACGAGCAGGACATCCCACAACTACTACTGGTTCTACGTCGACGGGGATGGAATCGGGACCATAAAGGACCTTGTAGTCCCGCCAGGCGACGGCTATCAGGCCAGGATAGAGGTGGTCCTCTCCGGACAGGCAGAAAGCGGCAGGACCTACCCCCTCCAGATATCCCAGAAGCTGGGCGACCAGACATTGGGCACCATTACGATGATGCTCAATTCCATCAGCTTATCTGACGCCGAGTACATAGGGGTGCGCTCAAGCCACCTCGTTCACAGGGCCGGTTGTCCAGCCGTGGCAAAGACAAAGCTCGAGAACATGGTCCCCTACAGCAATCTCGAGGACGCCAGGGTCGACGGTTTCGACTGGGCTCTCGACTGTCTGAACAAACCATTCACGTCGAAGGATGTATCGAGGCGCCTCGCTTTGAAGGTCCTCAAGTTTGTAAACGGGGCAGAAGGTCCAGAGGAGCTGATGGCCAAGGTGGAAGACACCCTGGGCATAGGCTACTATATGGGCAGATACGGGGAGGCCAAGAAGAAGGGCCTGGGGCTTATACGACCGACTGCAGAGAGGATAATAAAGGAAAGGGACAGGCGGGGCGGATTCACCAGCCTGGAACAGATTGACGATATCAGGGGCGTGGGTATAGACACCTTCGTGGATTTGGTGAACTCATTCAAATGAGAGAAGGGTGGTGAGGCCCTATGCCCCCAGGAGGTACCACGTGGTCTTTGACGCCATGGTAGGATAACCATAAAAACCGGGACAGAGAAAAGTAATCCCCATGAAACTCAGGGACCTTGGCGAGCGCCGGATAATCGAGGTCTTCCAGGAGGTCTTCGGAGACTGCGGTGGGGCGGTTGTGGGCATAGGGGATGACGCGGCCGTCTTCCCGGTGGGGGACAGACTCCTGGTGGTCTCGACAGACATGGTGGCCGAGGGGACCCACATCCCAAAGGAGATGACCCCCAGGCAGATAGGCAAGTATGCGGCCGCCGTCAACCTCTCGGACATCGCCGCCATGGGGGCCCGGCCATTCGGCATGGTCTTCTCCTTCGGGCTGCCGGGGGGACTGGATGAGGGGTTCGTCACCGGGGTGGCAGAGGGGATAAGGGAGGCGTGCACCCCCCACGGGGTCTGCATCCTCGGTGGGGATACCAAGGAGAGCGCGAAGCTCGTCATCACCGGCACGGCCCTGGGGGAGGTGGAAAAGGACAGGCTCCTCACCAGGTCCGGGGCGCGGCCTGGGGACCTGATTTGTGTTACAGGCAGTATAGGCTCTGCCGCGGCGGGGTTCTACTGCCTCACGAGGGGGATTGAGGGAGGGCGGTGCGGTGATTTCATAAAGGCTGCCCTTGAACCGGAGGCCCGAATCCAGGAGGGCCTTATCCTTTCGGGGTACGCCACCTCCTGCATGGACATATCCGACGGCCTGGCCTATTCCCTGGGCGAGATTGCCGGGATGAGCGGTGTGGGCTTCCTCGTCCGGGAGGATGCCATCCCTGTTGAGGAGGGGGTCGAGGGGGTGGCCGCTGAGGCGGGTGTGAGCCCCAGGGAGTTAGTCTTCCACAAGGGCGGGGACTTCGAGCTCCTCTTCACGGTGGCCGGAAAGGATATCGACGTGGTGAAATCGAGGATGGAGGAGCTCGGTACACCTGTTACCGTTATTGGAGAGGTCATAGAAGAGGGATACCTCCTCCAGGAGCCCTCCGGCGAGACGGTTGAGCTGGAGACCAGGGGTTACCAGGCCTTCCTGACCAAGATATAAATAGAATGGGAGCGCTTTTAGGATACAGGAAAGGAAATGGAAAAGCTGGCCATGCTCTGGGAGGCGAGGGATGAGAAAAAGGTCAGGTGCGGCCTCTGCTCCCACCGCTGTACCATAAAGGAAGGGAGGAGGGGCATCTGCGGGGTCAGGGAGAACCGGGACGGCACCCTGTACACCCTCAACTACGGTCTCACCTCCTCGGTGGCCCCGGACCCCATCGAGAAGAAGCCCCTGTTCCACTTCTACCCGGGCACGACCGTCTTCTCCCTGGGGACGGTTGGGTGCAACTTCAGGTGCATGCACTGCCAGAACTACAATATCTCCCAGCGCCCCCTGGAGGAGGCGCCCTTCCTCCACGACTATCCCCCGGAGACGGCGGTGGAGCTGGCCAAGGACCACGGGTGCGCCGGCATCGCCTGGACCTACAACGAGCCCACCATCTGGTTCGAGTACACCTATGACTCGGCCGTCCTGGCCAAAAAGGAAGGCCTCTACACCGTCTACGTCACCAACGGCTACATGACTGAGGAGGCCCTGGATACCATCGCCCCCCACCTGGATGCCATGAACGTGGATGTCAAGGGCTTCACCGATGAGTTCTACAAGGAAATCGCCTCTGCCAAGCTGGCCCCGGTCCTGGAGACGGTTGAGCGGGCGGTGGAGAAGGGAATCTTTGTCGAGCTCACCTATCTGGTGATACCTACCCGCAACGACGGGGATGAGGAAATCCGGCGTTTTGCATCCTGGGTGGCGCAGCTGGACCCCGAGATACCCGTCCATTTTTCGAGGTTCCACCCGGATTACCAGATGATGGACCTGCCTCCGACCCCGGTGAAGACCCTGGAGAGGGCCCGCGAGCTGGCACTTGAGAGCCTCAGCTATGTCTATACCGGCAACGTGCCCGGGGACCCGGGGGAGAATACCTACTGCCCGGACTGCGGTGCCGAGCTGGTGCGGAGGTGGGGGTTTGTGGTGGAGGAGATAAACCTCTCAGAGGACTGCACCTGCCCCGGCTGCGGCAGGGAGATATCCATGGTCACAGCCCAACGCCCAGGCCGGCCAGCCCGGAGAGGATGAGGAGTAGGCCGGCAATCCTCACCGCCATCTTGGCCATGCCTTCCCCCACGGCGATGAGGGCCACTCCCGCGATGGCGGGGAGGGCGGCGATGAGCAGGGCCCAGGTGCTGTGGGGGCCGACACCGGTGATGAGCTGCTCCGGGAACTTGTACATGGCAACCCCCACCAGGATGAGGGCTATGCCTATGATTCTAAGGACCATCCCCACGACCTTGGGGGCCACAAAAAACAGCAGCGCTCCGGCTAGAAGGACCGCGATTTCGGTTAGGGGGATTGTCTGGAGCATGCTAAAACGTTAAATAGCCGGTTATATATTCCTTTCCCATGAGCAGGATAGAGGGCATCTTTTACCTGGAGGCCCAGGGCGACCAGAAGAGGGCCGTTGAGGACTCTCTGAAATCCCTGATGGCCGCCCTCAAGAGGGAGGAAGGGGTCGAGGTTCTGGGGGAGGCCCTAGAGGAGACGCTGGAGGAGGAGGGGATGTATTCCACGGCCGCCGAGGTGGAGCTTGGGTTTGCGGATTTCAATACCTACCTCAGGTGCGCCATAAAATACGGTCCATCGGCCATCGAGATAACAAGGCCCAACGAGACGGTGATTCCCGCCGACGAGTACCTCCTGACCGTGGGGGAGGTGGTGAGGGTTGCCAAGACCCTGTTCACAAAACACCGGGCAAGATACAGGTTTTACAGGTCTGACAAGGAGGCCAGGATAGGACTCTCGGAGGAGGAGATAGAGGGTCTCCTCGACCAGGGGGCCCTGCGGGTGAAGATTGTCGTGGAGGCCCGGGGGGGCTCGGAGGAGGATGCGGTGGAGGAACTCGTAAATGCGGTGAAGGAGGACCTCTTCATAAACAAGGCCAAGGCAAAGGCCATGGATGAGGGTTCCGGGTTCTCCGGCCTTGTGGGCATCGAGGCCTTCATGTACGAGGCCAGGATACTCTTCAATATCGGGGTGGCCCTGACACCGGTCCTGATAGAGATCATGGAGCCCGAGAAAATCCGGCTCAGCGCCCTGGACATCCAGGACATCGGGGTGGACATGGCGTCGGTCTTCTTCGAGCTGGCCCACAAGCTGGAACACGAAAAGAGGGTTAGGTGAAGGACAGGGGGGCCGGTGAAAAAGTCGGGTAGAGATGTGGTAGAAAGGTATGGAGATGTGGGTGGGTTGCCTGGCCCCTCTGCCCTACATTATGGGTGAAATCCGTAACAACTGCAACTTTTTTCTGTGACCCCTGGAGTAACAACTGCAGGACGCACACCTGGGAGGGACCGGACCTGTTCACGGAAACTTTAATATTCTGCCGAGCTCATTGTCGGGGTAAAGGACGAGAGGCGTGTCAATGGTCATCAAAGAGACAGGAATCCTTCGGACGGCGTCGGGGGATGGGGAGTTTGTGGAGATGATAAAGGAGGCCGGGGGGGAGAACATAACCCGGTGCTACCAGTGCGGCACCTGTGTCGGCTCCTGTCCCGGGGGGATGAGCACACCATACCGGACCCGCAAGGTCATCCAGAAGGCCCTGATGGGCAGGAAGGAAGAGGTCCTCGAAAGCAGGGAGATATGGTACTGCACCACATGCTTCACCTGTTACGAGAGGTGCCCCCGGGGTGTGGACCCCACCGAGGTCATAATCGCCATAAGGAACGTGGCCGTAAAGGAGGGGATAGTGCCCGAGAACTTCAAGAAGAGCGCCCGCAACCTCCTCGCCACGCCACAGGTCACATCGTGCCCCTGAGGGACCCCGTGGGGAAACACCGGGTGCAGCTGGGGCTGGAACCCGTGCCTCCCACCGTCCAGAGGGACCCGCAGGCCCTGGAAGAGGTGAGGAGGATAGGGGAGCTGGTGGGTACAAAGGAACGGCTCAGGCTGGAGGAATAGGATGGAGTTCTCCCTCTTCCTTGGATGTACCGTGCCCAACGTATATCCCGGAATCGAGGCAGCCACCCGGCTCACCATGGAAAGACTCGGGGTGGAGCTTTTGGATATGGACGGGGCCTCCTGCTGCCCGGCTCCAGGGGCCTTTGGCTCGGTGGACAGGTCCCTGTGGTATGCCCTGGGGGCCAGGAACCTCACCATCGCCGAGGCCCTGGAGGCAGACATCATGACGGTGTGCAGCGGCTGTTTCGGCACACTCTTCGAGGTGAACCACCGGTTGAAGGAGGACCCCGCGGCCAGGGAACGGGTCAACGGGGTCCTCGCCGAGGTGGGGCGGGAGTACCGGGGGGAGAGGGAGGTCAGGCATTACGTGGACGTCCTCTACCGGGACATCGGGGTGGATGAACTGGCCCGGGCGGCCACGCGCCCCCTGGAGGGCCTGAAGGTGGCGGTCCACTACGGCTGCCATCTCCTCAAACCCAGCCGCGGCCGGTCCATAGACAGCCCAGAGAGGCCGAGGATGCTGGAGGAGCTCATCAGGGCCACGGGGGCCGAGACCGTGGAGTACAGGGACCAGCTCCTCTGCTGCGGCGGGGGAGGGGGGGTGAGGGGGAACAACCCGGAGGAGGCGATTTTCATCGCAGCCAGGAAACTGGAAGAGGTGAGGCGGGCCGATGCCGACCTCCTGGTGAACCCCTGCTCCTTCTGCACCCTCCACTACGATTTCTCCCAGCGGGAGATGCCCGGGGGCTCGCCCGAGGTCCCGATAATGCATTACGCCCAGTTCCTGGCCCTCGCCATGGACATGCGGCCGGAGCAGGTGGGCCTCCAGTACCATTCGGTCTCCCTGGCGGAGGTCCTGGAGAAGGTGGGATAGGATGGAGGAACTTGAGCAGGCTTGCCACCCGGGAGATGGCGGTGGAGATGAAGAGGAAGGGTATGAGGACCGGGGATGCCATGGCGGCCCTGAGGAACGCCAAGTCAGTCCTCAACGAGTGCCGGCTGCGGCCGGAGTCCAGGGAGGTGCTCCTCGGCAAGGCCTACGAGATCATCGGGGATGCCCAGAAGGACCTCTTCATCCAGGCCGGCCCCCTGGGGGAGGAGTTCACCAGGAAGTGGGAGTCACATCTGAAGGAGGTCATGAAGGGGAAGAAGGTGGGGAAGTTCCCGGCCCCGGCCCGCAGCTTCTATCCGGGCATGCCCAGGGACGGGGGATGGGTGAGGATATCACGGGAGCTCGACCCCGAACTCATCAAGGCCCTGGAAGAGAGGTTCGGGCTGGATGTCGAGGAGGCCGACGGCGCCTTCATCCTGAAGGGAGACAGGGAGACCCTGAAGGAGGCCTTGAAGGAGATATCCAGGGTGGTGAGGCAGGGGTGACCATAGACTGCCACGTGGCCCTGACCCTCCGGAAGAGGAACAACCCCGAGGTGGAGGTCCTACTCGGGGCCATGCAGGCCCACGGCATCGATAAGGCGGTTATCGTGCCGGTCTGCCCCGGGACAGGTGAGGAGGAGATGGTCAGGATAAACGATTCCGTGCATACCGAGGCCATAGGCTACTACGCCATCGAGGGATTCGCCACCGTGAACCCCCGCTCCCCGGCGGCCCAGGAGGAGCTTGACCGGGCGGTGCGGGAGCTGGGTCTTAAGGGCTTGAGCATCGACCCGGCCGTCCAGGGGTTCCGCTTCGGAGACGACGAGTTCTGGAGCCTGATGGAGGTGGTCAACTCCCTGGGGGTCCCTGTATTCTGCAGGAGTGCCAGGTCCGAGTTCTTCGTTACCGAGGAGATAAACGAGACCGTCATCAGCTTCCCGGAGGTGCCATTCATCTTCACCCAGATGGGTCTGGAGAGCCCGGGAGGCAAGTTCTCAAAGCTCTTCGGCGAGGGCAACGTCTATTTCGAGACCTCCCGGGTGCCCCCTGCATACCTCATGGAGGCCGTGAAGGAATACGGGGCCGGGCGGCTGGTATTCGGCTCGGGGTACCGGGGCGGGCAGTACCCGGCCGAGGAACTGGAGAAGCTCCAGGCCATGGACATATCCGAGGAGGAGAGGGAGGCCGTCCTGGGGGGCAACATCTCCCGGCTCCTGGGCCTCTCCCCCCTGGCCGAGAAGGGCAGGAGCAGGCTGAGAGGCATTCTGGAGGGCCTGCCTTTTTTCAGGAAGTAGACCCCGGCCGTTCGAGGATTTCCCTGACCCTTGTGACCAGGTCCTGTTTGGTGAAGGGTTTTATGATGTAGTCGTCGGCCTTGAGGACATGCAGCCCCAGGAGCCGGTCGATGCCCTGGGACCTGACGGTGAGCATGGCTATCGGGACGTCGTGGGTCTCCCTGACCCTCTTGAAGACCTCCCACCCGTCCATCTCGGGCATCATGACGTCGAGGAGGATGAGGTCCGGGGCCTCGGATTCGAGTCTTTCGAGGCACTCCTTCCCGCCGCTGACCCCCACCACCTCGTATCCTTCCGCCTCGAGGATGTGCCTGACCAGCTCCACGGTGTCTGGTTCGTCGTCCACTACCATTACCTTCTTCACGGATTCACCCCCATATCTCCAAAGTGATGGCACATCGGGCCTCCGTCCCGCTTTATCTCTGTCCCTATCCTCTGGCGCTTCTCTTTTATATATGTCACCTTCAATGTACCCTATATGATTGTGGAATGGCACAGCTACGAGCTGCCCTCCCACGGGCTTGCAGGCGACCCCTCGGTCAAGCTGGGTCTTGTGGGCGGCCTGGGTGTTGTCTCCGACGAGGTCCTCTCCAGGATTTCCGGGGAGGTGACCATATACGGCATAGGTTCGAGGTACCTCCGCGGGGAGGAGCTGCCCATCTACGAGGAGATTGACGGCTACCGGGTCATCAGGCCCTTCTTCACCCTGGACGGGGCCGAGACCGTCAGGAGGTGCAGGGACATCTTCGTAAAGGGCGGGTTCGAGTTCTCGCCCGAGCACGAGAGGGAGATACCCATGCTGCCCTTCCTGTCGGACTACACCCTGGCCATCCCTGAGGTCAGGTTCCAGGACCGGCCGGACCTCCTCTGCGGCCATGACTGGATATCCCTCCTCGGGACCATGGGGAAGTCCTTCGAGCATGACCTGCCATTTGCGGCATTCCTCCACTCCCTGGAGCCCGGCAGGCAGGGCGGGGTGGTCCACACCCGCGAGGGGCCCAGGACCGTGGGCCGGGGTTACTACACGGGCTCGAGGACCATCAGGGATATCGAGGCCCTCTCGGTGCTCAAATCCAGGGCGTGTTTCACGGTTGGCACCACCATGGTGAGGGAGCTGCTCGAATTCGCCAGGGCCCACGGCATATCTTCCCCTGCAGTGAAGCACAAGGTCTTCCCCATCCACCACGGTGTGGACACCCGGACCTACCGCCCACTCGGCCTCGAGAAGGAGTACGACATCATCCTCATCACCCGCTTCGCCCCGGTCAAGGGTGTCATGGAGTTCCTGGAGGCCGTATCCAGACTCAGGAAGGGGAAGCCAGACCTCAGGGTGCGCCTCATCGGAGGCGGGGAGCTGGAGGACAGAATCCGGGAGGAGGTGCGGGCGAGGGGCCTCCAGGAGACCGTCTCCATATCCACCAGGTGGCTCCAGCCGGGGGAGAAGGCCAGGGAGATAAACAAGGCCAGGGTCGGCGTGGCGCCGTCCAAGTACGAGCCCCACGGAATGGTGGACCTGGAAGTCGGTGCCTGTGGGGTGCCCTGTGTGGTGGGCACCGGGGGTTTTTCCGAGCGCACCATCGACGGGGTGACCGGGGTCCTCTGCGACCCCTTCGACGCCGGGGACATCGCGGAGAAGATATGGGGGCTCCTGAGGGATTCAGAGGAGGCCGAGGAGATTGGGGGAAATGCCCGGGATTTCATCTCGAGGAACTACGACTGGGAAGTGAGGGCCAGGATATATCCCGAACTCTTCGAGGCGGTGGTGGAGAGGGATTTCAGGGCGCTGAAGGACCTGCCCCTGACGGTCCCCCTGGAGATGGGGTAGTCACTCC
This sequence comes from Methanobacteriota archaeon, assembly GCA_013152845.1. Lineage (GTDB taxonomy): Archaea > Hydrothermarchaeota > Hydrothermarchaeia > Hydrothermarchaeales > JAADFM01 > JAADFM01. The sequence continues at coordinate 10,582 of JAADFM010000042.1, forward strand.
TCAGTGCCCAGGGCGTCCAGGGCGGCATTGATTTCATCGGCCAGGGACGCCACGGCCTCTTCGCTGATGACCCCCCTGCGCAGCGCCTCGAAGAGTGCGCTCTTCTGGGCCAGGAGGGCCCGCCGCCGGGCGACGTGCCTCTCCCCTGCCCTTATCTCTTCGTGTTTGCCGACTATCCCCGAGATCTCCTCTCCAAGGGCGTCCTTGCGCTGTGCGTACTCGGAAATCAGTTCCTTGAGGACGGTCTTGGACACCTCCCTGGCCTCGTCCATGCGCTTGAGCTCTTCCAGGGCGGCCTTGACGGCGATGGACTCCCCGAGCTTCCTCTCGTAGCGGACCCTGAAATCGCTCACCCTCCTCAGGCCGAACTTCGGCACTATCCGCTCGAAGGAGAGTCCCTGGACCACCAGGGAGAAGAGGACCACACCGAAGGTCATGGCCAGTATCTCCTCGCGCCCCGGCATCTCCCTGGGGAACCAGGGCCACGGGTATGGTCCCGTGGAGCCCGCCCCAGAATGCGGTGTGCTGCCAGCTCAGGGGTATCCTGTCCTTGGAGACCCGGTTGAAGATAGTGTATAGGGGGTATACCGTCAACCCCCTCGCCAGGAGGACGGCCATGATGGCGGCACCTATCTCAGGGACCCTTGCGGCCAGGATATCGATGTGGATTTCCTTTCCGATGAGGATGAAGACCAGGGAGTTTATGACAAAGACGGCCAGGTCCCAGAAGGTGGTCAGGGCCACCTTGGTGGTGGGACTCATGGCCAGGAGGCGCCCGTAGTTTCCTACGATGAGGCCTGCCACCACCACGCCGATGACCCCGGAGGTGTGCAGCTTTTCAGCGATTATGAAGACGGAAAAGGCCAGGATGAGGGTCACCGTGACCTCGATGAGGTGGTCGTCTATCTGGGCTAACGCCTTGTAGGCCACGTAACCAAGGACCAGGCCCACCAGCCCGCCGCCCAGGACCACGAAGACGAAACTCAGGCTCCCGGCCGCCAGGTCGAGGTTCCCGGTCTCTATCATGCCCAGGATGATGGCGAAGATGACAACGCCGGTGCCGTCGTTGAAGACACTCTCTCCCTCCACCAGGGTCGACAGCTTCTTTGGGACCCCGAGTCTCTTGAAGGTGGCAAGGACCGAGACCGGGTCCGTGGGCGATATCATGGCACCGAAGAGGAGGGCCAGGGGGAGGTCCATGCCGGTAAGCGCGTTTATCAGGTAGCCCACAACGGCCGTGGAGATGATTATCCCGGGAACAGCCAGGAGGAGGATGGGCCTGAGGTTGTCCCATACCTGGTCCAGGTCCATGCGGAGGGCGCCCTCGAAGAGCAGGGGCGGGAGGAAGACGAAGAAGACCAGTTCCTGGCTCAGTTCGATGTCAGGGACTAGGCCCCAGGTCCCCACCAGGAGCCCCACCAGGACGAGGGCGCTGGTGTAGGGGAGTTTGATGTACTTGGTGGTGATGGCAACCCCTATGGCAAGGAGGAGCAGGACCAGGAGCTCGCTTATCTCCATGACCGCCATGGCTTCGGACATGGTATCTATTCTGGCCCTCCATATAAAAAACCCTTGCGAACTTTTTAATCCGGCCGCAGGGGATAATATACACATGAGCCTCCGTCTCGCCGTCCGGTTGTGGACCCTCTCACTGGCCCTGGGGGCCCTAGTTGCCACGGCCCTGGATGAGGCGGCACCGGCATCCAGCGGCGCGGTGGCGGCGGGTATTTCGTCCCTCCCGGAGCTTGCATCCCCCCTGGCTTTTGGGAACCCCTTCCTCCTGATATTCATCAAGAACTCCCTGGCCTCCCTGACGATAATCTTTCTGGGACCCCTCCTCTGCGTCCTGGAGATGTGGATATTCACGTCTGTCCCGGAGGAGACCTACGGGTTCCTGGAGTCCCTGACCGCACCCTTCTACCGGGTAGCCGGGACCCTCCACCCACCCTTCAAAGACCTGGCCCCCTTCTTCAGGTCGTGCTATTTCTATCTCTACTTCGTCCCCCTCCTGGCCCTGGCTGCCAACGGGGCGGTCCTGGGCTTCCTCCTGGTCCTCTACACCCCCGGGCACGTCATCGGGTACCTCCTGCCACACGGCATCCTGGAGTTCCCGGCCTTTTTCGCCAGCGTTATCCTCGCCCTGGGGTTCGCCCGCGACCTGGAAGGACCCATATCCCGGGCCGAGCTGGACGGACTGAAGGCAGGGCTGGGCGGGCTTTCAAACCGGCGGACCCTCCTCCGGGCGGCCGCCATCCAGCTCCTACTGCTCCTTGCGGCCTACCTGGAGGTCGTCAGCGCTCCATGAGGGCGAGGATCTCCCTCCGGCGGGCAACGAACTCATGGTCCGTCCGGTCCCTGGGACGCGGGAGCTCGATTTCGAAGACGGCCTTGACCTCGCCGGGCCTCCGGCTCAGGACTGCCACGCGGTCGGCCAGGAAGACGGCCTCGTCCACGTTGTGGGTCACAAACACGATGGTCTTGCCCGTCCTCTCCCAGAGGCCCACCAGGAACTCCTGGAGGCGGTTGCGCAGCTGGGCGTCCAGGGAACCGAAGGGTTCGTCCATGAGGAGGACCGCGGGGTCGTTGATGAGGGCGATGGCCGCTCTCTGGGCCATGCCGCCGGAGAGGGTCTTGGGATAGGCGTCCTCGAAGCCGGAAAGCCCCACCCGGGCCGCAAACTCCATGGCCATCCGCCTGCGCTCTCCCTCCGGCACCCCTTTGAGTTCCAGGCCGAACTCGATGTTCTCCCTGACCGTCCTCCAGGGGAAGAGGGCGGATTCCTGGAACACAAGGCCCACCCGGGCGGATGGGCCGGTCACCTCCGTGCCGTGGATGAGGATGCGGCCAGAGCTGGGTTCCATGAGCCCGGCGATGACCTTCAGGAGGGTGGTCTTTCCGCAGCCAGAGGGGCCAACCACTGCCAGGAACTCCCCCTCCTCCACCTCCAGGTTGATGTCCCTGAGGGCCTGGACCTCCCCGAAGGGCTGGGGGAAGCTCTTCGAGAGGCCCTCTATCCTGAGCATCTACCTCCACCTCAGCAGGTGCCCTTCGAGGAGGGCCAGGTTCATGGCATAGCCCACCAGGCCTATCATAATCATGGCGTCTATCATCCCCCAGTAGCGGCCCAGGTCCGCCATGTAGACTATCTCGAAGCCCAGACCGGATTTGAGGCCCATCATCTCCG
>JAADFM010000043.1 GCA_013152845.1 Methanobacteriota archaeon
CCAAACGCCGGGGATGGGATTTGAACCCATGCAGAGCGGAAGCTCTACCGGCTCTCAAGGCCGGCGCCGTGGTCCGGGCTTGGCTACCCCGGCATGGTACTCAGCTTTTACCCTGCCCGTTAAAATCCTTTTCGGACGCCAGCACCCGGTACCCGGCCTTCCTCGCCAGGGTTCGGCAGTTCCCGAAGACCTCCTCCATCTCGCCCCCCACCCTCTTGTGGCCCTTCCTCACCACCACCTGGAGGGTACCGCCTGGTTCCATATGCCCCCGCGCCTGCCTGATTATCCTGAAGACCGTCTCGAGGCCGGCGCTCATGGGCAGATTGCAGAGGATGACGTCGAAGACCTCGCCCTCGACCGGGGCGTAGAGGTCCCCCTGCCTGACCTCGGCGTTTTTTATCCCGTTCTCCCTGAGGTTCCTCCTGGCGAGCTTCACCGCCCGCCGGTTCACGTCGGTCAGCACCACCTCTCCCTCAGGGGCAAGGGCGGCCGCGACAATCCCCAGAACTCCGTAGCCGCACCCCAGGTCCAGGACCCTCGCATCCGGGCCTATCACCATGTTATCGATCAAAAGCCGGGTGCCCCTGTCAATCCCCTTCCTCGAGAAGACCCCCGAAGAGGTGTGGAAGACGAAGTTGCGCCCCCGCAGGAAGGCCTTTATCACCCCGGGCCTCGGGGCGGAGGCGGGCCTCTCGGTGAAATAGTGGTCATCCCCCATCTTTCGACCACATCTTGGGGTAGGTCCCCGGCTTCATCAGCACCCGGTCGGTCTTGACCGCAATCCCGCTCTCCTCTGTCAGCATGGCGGTGGTATCCATCCTGGCCCTGCCCAGGCCGATGAGCTCCCCCTTCAGGGTGAACATCGCCACCAGGTCCCCGGACTTGATTTCGGCATCTATCTGGCTCAACCCCGGCACCGCTAGGGCTGCCCCGTGGCAGACGGAATCCACCGCGCTGTCCCTCAGGACCACCCTGGGCAGGAACCCCACCGCCTCCTCCACCGGTGTGATGACCCTCCTCATCTGCTCCTCCTCCCCGTTCTCCTTCCAGAAGACGTAGGCATCTTTTAGGTCATGGAGGCTCACGATATCCTCCTCGGTAAAAGGGCCGCTCTTGGTCCGGCGCAGCTCGCCCATGTGGGCCCCCACCCTCAGGACCTCCCCCAGGTCGTGGCAGAGCTTGCGGATATAGGTCCCGGCCTCGCACCCCACCTTGAAGAGGATGTCCCTGCCCTCTATCTCCAGGATGTCCATGTAGTAGATGCGCCGGGAGCGGAGGACCCGCTTGACCTTGGACTTCACCGGGGGCCTCTGGTATATCTCGGTTGTGAACTCCCGGAAGACCTCCCGGACCGCCCTCTCCTTCACATCGGCGTGGAGGCGCATCACACAGACGTACTCCTTGCCGGCCGGCAGGAGGGCCTGCACCACCTTGACCCCCTCGTTCAGCGCCACCGGCAGGACCCCCGTCACTCCCGGGTCCAGTGTCCCGCCGTGGCCCGCCTTTTTCACCTCCAGGATGTCCTTCACCCAGGAGACCACCTCGTGGGAGGTGGGGCCTGCGGGCTTGTCGAGATTGACGAACCCGTACTCGAGGAGTTCCTCCACCGTCCTCTCCCCGGGCGGCTTCCCGTAGGCAGGGTCGGTTGTGGACTTCCTGATGGCGATTATCTTGCGCCCCTTCTCCGAAGGCAGGGTTCCCATCTTGGCCCTTTCCCCTTCAGGAAGCCTCCCCCAACTTCTCCAGGGCCTTCTTGACCTCCTCTCCTTTGGCGCCTTCCTTTATCTCAACGCTCCTGCCAGTGGGCGAGAGGTGGCGGAGGTTGCACCTGCGCCTCTTGACCCCGGGGCCGTCGATGATGACAAAGTTCTTGTCCAGCTTCTCGACTACAACGCACTCCCGTCCCCGTTCCCTTCCCATGAGTTTCGTGCAGACAGTTCCTATCTCCATGGGCCTCACCTCAACTTAGAGGATTTAATCATAAGCTCCATGAGATTGATAATACTTTCGGCATCCCAGTGCTCGGTGTTCATCACCACGTCGTAGGCCGAGAGGTCCCAGGGGTCTATGCCGTATATCTCCCTGTAGCGCCTCCTCTCCGAGGCCTCCCTCTCCCGGGTCTGGGCCGTGGCGGTCTCCACGTCCTGGCCCTCCCTCTCCGCCACCCGGGCGGCCCGCACCTCCAGGGGGGCGGTGAGCCATACCTTCAGGTCGGCGTCCACGAAGTGGGCCGACAGGCGCCCTTCCACGATGCAGTCGCCCTGGGCGGCCAGGGCCTTCTGCCGCTCGTCTATCTCCCTGTCCACCTCCTCATTGCCCTCGGCGTATCTTGAGAACTCTGCCAGGCTCATGCCCCTCTCCCTTGCCATCTCGCGGAATATCTCGCCCGCATAGATGTGCCTCAAGCCCAGGCGGGCGGCAAGCTCCCCTGCCACCGTAGTCGTGCCGCTTCCGATGGGTCCTCCTATGGTTATTATCATGGTCACATGTTTATGTTCATCAGCTTCTTGGTCAGGGTGGAAAGGGCAAAGGAGCACATGATGTACCACCCCAGCCAGTTCAGGGTATTGCCGAACTTGGGCAGGGAAAAGGGCAGCATGACCAGGTACCCCTGTGCCGCAATATAGGACTGGAGGAAATCGTAGTTCCTCAGCCACCCCAGGATGACGACGATGGGCAGGAAGGTGTACATCATGGGCTTGAAGGACTTGGTCATCATGGTGCTCTGCTTTTCCATCATCTGCTTCTGGAGCTCGTTGAATCTCTTCATATCCCCCTTCTTCTGGGCCTCCTTCATCCTCTTCTGATAGCCGGCCAGTTCCTCCTTGAGCCTCTTCATCTCCTTCTGGTCAATGACCCTGGAGGTGACTACGTTTATCAGGGTCGAAAGGAGCAGCGCCATGACGAAGACCCCGAACATGGCGTTGAACTGGTCGTTCCCTGTCAGGTGGAAGAATACCCCGAACACGGGGTCCAGGGGCTGGTAGATGGTGCTCTGTACCACGTCTAAATTACGGCCTCCTTTGGTATATTAAAGGATAGGGTGGAAGGCCCTACTCCAGGACCTTCAGGATGTTCTGGAATATCTCGTCGATGGCGCCCTGGCCGTCCACCTCCTTGAGCTTGCCCTTCTTCCTGTAGAAGTCCACCAGGGGTGCGGTGCTCTCGTTGTAGGTCTCTATCCTGCTCTTTACCGTCTCCTCGTTGTCGTCGGCCCTCTGGTAGAGCTCGCCGCCGCAGGCGTCGCACTTGCCCTCCTCCTTGGGGGGGTTGAAAATCAGGTGGTACATGGCGTTGCACTCCTTGCAGGTGCGCCTGCCGGTGAGGCGGTCCAGGAGGATGGAGGTATCCACCGCGATGTTCACCACCGCATCGATATCGGTTATCTCCTCCAGCTTCTCTGCCTGGGCCACGGTCCTCGGGAAGCCGTCCAGGATGAAGCCGTCCTTGCAGTCATCCTCCTTGAGCCTCTCCTCGATGAGACCGATGACCACCTCGTCCGGGACCAGCTTGCCGGCGGTCATGTACTCGTTGGCCTGTTTGCCCAGCTCGGTGCCGGCCTTGACCGCGGCCCGGAGGAGGTCCCCGGTGGAAATCTGGGGTATCTTGTAGTGCTCGACCAGTTTCTGGGCCTGGGTGCCCTTTCCTGCGCCAGGTGCGCCTAGGAGAATCAGTTTCATTTCTTCACCTCCAAATTTGCCTCTCTACAACTAACGCTGATTTTTTTACTGGATTGAGTGGAGATAATATAAAAACGTTTTCTTCAAATCCCGCCGCCCATGATCTTTCTGAGCATGGGGTGGACCTCGAAGAGCTGCTCCTGGGCCATCTGCTCATAGAGGCGGTAGAGGATGCCCACCGTCAGCAGGACGCCGGTGCCCCCGCCCAGGCATCCAGTGAGGTCGCCGAATGCCGCCAAAAGCCCCACGGCAGCGCCACCCAGAAGGGTCACCGCAGGGATGTACCTGTCCAGGACCTTCTCGATGATGCGGATATCCCCCCTGAATCCCGGTATCTGCATGCCCCCGGACTGGAGCTGGCGGGCCACGGTTTTGGTATCCATGCCGGCGGTCTCCACCCAGAACTTGGAGAAGAGCATGGCCAGGAGCACCAGGAGAACCGAGTATATCACGGCCACGGTTATATCGAAATCCGGGCTGCCCAGGGGCCGGGGGCGCTGGGCGAAATAGGCTATACCGCTTACCGGATTGTTGCCTGCGAAGTGCCCGAGTATCGGGAAACCCGCATTCTCCAGCATCCGCGCCCACAGCTGGACGTTGGCCAGGAAGATGGAGGCGAAGATGACCGGGATATTGGAGGCATAGATGAACCGGATGGGGTACCTGCCCCTGGCCCCCCGGAACCTGCCGTAGGTCAGGGGTATCTCCACCCTCATGCTCTCTGCATAGACCACGGCCGCAAAGACCGCTATGGTCCCGAGGATTGGTATCCACAGGTCGAAGCGGGTCTGGCCGTTCATTATCATGTAGATGAAGGCAGGTATCCTCCCTGCCGGGACCACCTCACCGGCAGTGGCCGGAAGCGGGTTGAAGGACCCGATGACAATCTTTGAGCAGACGTTGGCAGCGATGAACAGGCCTATCCCTGAGCCGAACCCCCACTTGGAGACCACCTCGTCCATGTAGATGACCATGATGCCGCCCAGGGTCAGCTGGGCGATGAGGAACATCTGGAGGGTGGGGTCGTTCCCGACGGCAGGCAGGGCGCCCATCAGGACCATGACGGCACCCTCGAAGACCGTAAAGGCTATGGACAGGAGCTTCTGGGTGCCCTGGTAGATGGCCTTGTCCCTCGGACTGCTGAGGTCCAGGTCCACGAGCTTCCCGCCCACCAGTATCTGGAGGATAATCGAGGCCGTGACGATCGGCCCGATACCCAGGGTCATGATGGAGCCGAAACTGCCCGCGATGACGGCCCTCATGTTCTCGAAGATGTCCACGGCCTTGGGGTCCAGACCCAGGAGTGGCACCTCCTGGAGGACAAAGAAGGTGACCAGGATGATGCCGGTCCACTTAATGCGGTCGTTGAAGGGCAGGGCGTACTTGGGCTTCTCCACCTCGGGCAGGCTTGTCAGGATGTCCTCGTATTTGTGGAGAAGTCCCATCTTCACCCATCACCCGGAGACCACGGCCTTCCCCCCCTGCTCCTCCAGTTTGCGCTGGGCGGACTCTGAAAAATACCTGGCGGTTACAACCATCTTCCTTGTGACCCTGCCCCTCCCAAGTACCTTGTCAAAGCCCAGCTTCGCCGCATCGATTTCGATACCCTCCCTGCCCTCCCTGGCGAGTTTCCTCTCCACGAGGGTCCCGGCCATCTGGTCCAGGTCGCCGACGTTGACGGACCGGTAGGTGTTCTTCACCGCCCGGGGCACGTCGAAACCCCTCCTCCCGAAGTGCTGGGGGTCGTATTTTATGACCCAGGTCCACTTGCTCTTGTGGGTGCCGGCCATGCCCTTGCCCCCCCGGCTGCCCGCACCCCGGCTCTTCTTGTGGGAGCCGCCGCCGCAGGTCCTTGTGCCCCGCATCTTCCTTCCGGTTCTTCTGTGCCATGCCGCTTCACCTACCGCATCCTCATCAGGAGTTCCTTCATGGAATCCCTCTCGCCCAGGGCACCGCCGGCCCTGAAGCTCTTCTTGACGCCGCCGTGGCCCTTCCTGGGGGGATGGAGCCTGAAGACCGGCTTGAGGCCGGGGATGTCATCCAGCTCGGCCTTGAAGTCCACGAAGGCCTTGGCAAAATCCCCTATACCCTTGAACTTTGAATTCTTCTTGACGTACTCGTCGGTGAGGCGCTCCCCGCCCCGCAGCTCGCCCCTGTTCCTCAGGAGGGCCTCAGATGCCCCCAGCTCACCCCAGGTGACAAAGCTCTGGACCTTCCTCAGCATTCCCATGTAGGTCGGCCTGTCGTCCACGATGACGCAGTGGTTGACCCGGCCCAGCCTCAGCATCCTCATGGTATCCTCGGACTCCCGGTTCACCCCTGCGGGACCCCGAATCCTGACGACCGCTATCCGCTTCATTCCACCTTACCTCTGGCCAGGCTTATGGCCTCTGCCTGTTTCGGGTTTATCTTCATCTTTGTGGTCTGTTTCAGGGCATTGAAGGAGGCCATGGCGTTGTTGATGGTGGACTGTGTCTGCCCCTGGGAGCGGGACCATACGTCGGTAATCCCGGCGAGCCTGAGGATGGTCTTGGAGACGTCCCCCGCCGCCAGGCCTATGCCCCTTGGGGCCGGCATGAAGGTGACCCTCACACTGCCGGTGCGCCCGGTGACCTTGAATGGCACCGTATGGGGGGTACCGCAACCGCACTCCCAGCTGCCGCAGCCCCGGTTGACCTCGATGAGATTGAGCTTTGCGTTCCTGATGGCCTTCCTTATGGCCGGACCCACCTCCTTGGCGATGGCCTTGCCCACGCCGATGTACCCGTTGCCGTTGCCGATGGCCACGGTGGCCCTGAACCTCACCCGCCTGCCCGAGCGGTGCATCTTCTGCACGAGGTTTATGTCTATGACCTCCTCGGTGAGCTCCGGCAGGAGTATATCCACAATCTCGGGCTCCATCAGTGGCAGACCCACAGTAAATATCTGGGATATGTCCGTTATCTCGCCGTCCTTTACCATCCGGCCGAGCCTGGTCTTTGGTTCCCAATCTTCCATCACAATCATCCCTTAATCTTGGCTTTCATCTCCTCGAAATGCCCGGGCAGTTCCTCTGGGTCGATGTGCCCGCCCGAGAGCCTGGCCGGGTCGGGCAGGACGCCCTCGCCGTGGGGTATCTCCATACCGGCATCCAGTAGACCCTGCAGGGCGGCGTAGGCCCGGGAACCCCCCACCTGGTCGACGAACCCCATGTCGAATACCGCCTCCTTTGTGCCCTTCTCCAGGGACCTCTTACCGCACAGGAGGCCGGTGAGATACGATGCGGGCAGGTTCTTCGTCCCGGCCTTCCATCCCATCTTCAGGAGCTCCCTGGAGTTGGCGGCGGCAACCACCCTGTCCCCCTCGGGATTGCTCTGGATTACCTGGACCGTTATGTAGCGCGATGACCTCCGGAAGACCGCCCGGGGCTTGCCCGACTGCATGTACCGCAACCTCTTGCGGTAGTCGGTCTTGCCCTCCCTCTTCCTGCGGAAGGGCACCCTGTACCTCGGACCCGTGGCCATCTACTCGACCCCCTTCTCCTTTATATAGGACTCCATGTGGGCCTTGTCCTTGAACATACCGCTCTTGGCCATCCGGTAGTACCTCCTGTAGGCCCCGGCATCCAGGCCGCCCGAATCCCTCATCTCCCTGAGGCTGGCCCGCAGGGGGCGGATGGTGTTAATCCAGCGCCTCTTCCGGGACGCCCTGGCGTACTTGGTACCGCTCCTTGTGCCGTGGCCCCGCTGGCGCCCCTTCTTCCTCTGGAGGGCCCTCTTCCTGGCCCTGTGGCGGCTGGTGCCCTTGATGGGCCTTGGGGCGATGGCGCCATCTGCGATGAGCCTTCTTACATCCTCCCTGGTCACTGCCTCGTCGATATCCTCCAAGGCGTCGGGGTGGAAGTACACCCTTCCGGTCCCTACCTTGAGGATGGCTGCTGCAAGTCTGCGCTGGGTCTTCAGGTCCATCTCCTACATCACCTGTTCAAAACCTTGAGCTTCAGCTCGTCGGCCCTCTTGAGGATCTGCTCCTTCTTCCTCTTTCCCACCCGGCCGGATATCCTGGCTGCGGTGGTCGCGGGGTCGATAGCCTCCAGTTCTTTAACGTTGGAAACCAATACCTCCCTCAGGCCCGAGGGGTGGAGGCCCCTCCTGCTCCTGTCAGTCCCATAGCCGATTGAGGGGGCCCTGCCCTTGCCGCTGAGCCTCTTCCTGACCTTGTTGGTCACGCCCCGGGGGCGCCTCCAGGCCTTGGAGAGCTTCCTGTACCTCGATACCTCGCGTCTGATGAACTTCATACCTGCACACCGTCCTTCTCAACCAGATAGATGCCGTCCTGGAAGACCCTGGGGTCCCTCTTGCCCGCCTTGGTGAGCTGCTCGATGTTGGCAGCGGTCTGGCCCACCTCCTCCTTGTCTATGCCCTCCACATAGACGTCCTGGCCCTTGACCGTGACCTTACAGCTGCCCACTATCCGGGTCTTCCTGGGGGTCTTCTCCCCGAGGAAGTTCTCCACCAGGAAGGTGTCCCCCTGGACCTTGATGGACATGGGGAAATGGGCGTAGACGGCCTTGAGCCTGTACTGGTAGCCCTCGGTCACCCCCTTTATCATGTTCCTGATGTGGGACGCATAGGTGCCCAGGATGGCCTTCTGGGTCTTCTTCGGATAACTTGCGCTGATTTTTACGGTATTCCCCTCACGGACGATGGATACCCCGGGGTACTGCATCCTCTTTTTCAGCTCACCTTTCGGTCCCTTTTCACGGTGACGATGCCCCCTTCCAGGGTGAGCTCTACCCCTTCGGGGATTTCCACTTCCCTTTCAACCTGGGTAACAACGCTCTTCATCATCATACCTCAGTAGACGTAGGCCAGGAGCCTGCCGCCTATGCCCTGTTTTATGGCCTCCTCGTGGGTCATGACCCCCTTGGAGGTGGAGACGATAATCTTGCCGAATCCCCTGGCAGGCAGGAACCTCTTCTCGAACTTCTCGAAGTCCCCGACCCCAACGGCGTGGCGGGGCCTGATGACGCCGCACTCGTTGACCATGCCCAGGAGCTGGACCCTGAATAGGCCCCCCCTGCCGTTGTCCACGAACTCGAACTCGCCGATGTAGCCGGTATCCTGCATAACCTTGAGGACGTTGCCGATGAGCTTGGAGGCCGGTTTGATGATGCATTCCGGTTTCCCTGCCCTCTCGCTGTTCTTGAGATTGGACATTGCGTCACTGAGGGGATCCATTAACATCTACTGCACCTCATTCATACTTTTTGAACCCTATCTCCAGGGCGATTTCCCTGAAGCACCGGCGACATATGTTTATCCCGTATCTCCTGATTATGGGACCGTGTGAACCGCACCGGCGGCACTTCCTTGTACCTTTTCCTACTCTGGGCATCCTTCAATCCTCCAGTACCGCGCCCATCTTCTCCATCAGGGCGAAGGCGTCCTCCCTTGTCATCAGGTGCCTCTTTCCCGGCTTCGTGCTCTGGATTTTCCTCTTCTTCACCCGATACCCCGGGCGCTCGATGGTGACTGATACGTCCATGCCGAAGATACCCACCTGGGGGTCGTACTTCACCTCCGGGAGGTTTATGTGCTCCCCTATCCCGAAGGAGAGGTTGCCCTGGCGGTCGAAACTCGACTTCTTTATCCTGTTGTCCACGGCATAGAGGGCCTTCTTCAGGAACTCCTCGGCCCTCCTGCCCCTCAAGGTCACCTTGCACGCTATGGGTAGGCCCTTCCTTATGCCAAAGGTCTGGTTGGTTGCCTTGGCCGAGCGCCGGACGGGCTGCTGGCCTGTCAGCTCCCGCAGGAGGTTCTCTGCCTTGTCCAGCTTCTCACCGCCCTCGCCCACACCCATGTTGACGGTGACCTTTGAAATCCGGGGCTCCCTCATGGGGTTCATTTCTTCTTACCTCCCGGTATCACGAAGACGTAATCCTTGATGGTCCTGAAGGTGTTGCCCTCCTTGCCCTTCAGTATGACCTCGTTGGGCATGGAGCTCCTGGAGACGACGATCTCCTCCACGGTAGCGACCTCGGTGCGGTGTGCCCCCCTGGTAATGAGGGCAAGCGCGCCCTTCTCCATGGGGAGGTGCTCCTTTATCTTCTTCTTGGCCAGGTCGAAGACCACGGTATCCCCGGTCCTGTACTTGTCCTCCTTGGGCTTCCTGGGGTCCTTGACCTTGACCAGGAGTGTCCTCCCGTCATGGAAGCCGAGCTGGAGGTCGCCACCCTTCACCAGGGTCTTGCCGGTAATCTTCATGAGCTTGTACTGGGCGTCCTTCTTCTTGAGTGGGGAGAGGAAGAGCTTGCCCTTCTTGTCGAAGAGGACCACGTAGTACTCCTTTGTGGCCGGTATCTCCACCACGTCCATGAGACCCACCGGGAAGCGGGGGTCCTTCCTGGGCACCTTGTCCACCAGGATGTGGCCCTCCCTGATTATCCTCCTCGCCTCCCTGCCCGTGCTCCCGTGGCCGAGATAGTCCCTGACCAGGGAGAGGAGGGATATGGAATCCTCCAGGCAGTGGGTCCCGGGCCTGGGTTTGACTATGAACTTCTTCTCCTTCTTGGGTATCCTCCATGTCCTCGGTGATGCCAGTCTCTTAATGCGCTTGCCCATGATTATTTCCTCTCAAGGCTTTTTATCCTCAATTCGTCGCCAAGCTCCAGTTTCGTTATCTCGCAGTTTGAGGGGTCCACAGGAAGGAACCGGTCCGTGGCGTTGGCCTTCTGGATGGTGACCCCTGCCACATGGATCTTGCCTGTCTTGAGGATGACCTTCTCCACCTTGCCCTCGTGGCCTGCGAAATCGCCCCTGAGCATCCTCACGGTATCGCCCCTGCGCACCCGGGCAGACCTCTTTCCGTACTTCTCCCTGAGCTCGGCGGACAGGGGTGATACCACCATCTTCTGCCTCCTGTGGAGGGGTGCCTGGTGGAGGCGCTTCCTCTGTTTTCTGGGGAGTTTCGACATCCTCGTCACCTCTTTAGATAACTATCTTTGCCTGGCTGGCTATCTTGGCCCAGCGTTCGGCGGCCTCTTTTGCCACCGGACCCTTGATGTCCGAGCCCTTGGGCTGGCCGTCTTCTGTGGTAACAACAGCCGCATTGTCCTCGAACTGGACCCTCAGGCCGTTGGGCCTCCTGTACTCCTTCTTCTGCCTGATGATGACTGCGTTGACCTTCTGCTTCCTCATCTCGGGGCTGCCTTTCTTGACAGAGCAGACTATCATGTCACCGACGCCGGCCTTGGGCATCCTGCCCCGGGTGCCCCGGTAGCCCCTGACCGAGATGATTTCCACTACCTTGGCCCCGGAGTTGTCCACAACGTCCAGGCGGGCGCCGCTGACCAGTGACTTTGTGATGCTCGCTTTTATGGCCTTCATCTCATCCCTCTGTCTTCTCGATGACAACGAAACTCTTGCCCTTGCTTATGGGCCTGCACTCCATAATCTTCACCATATCCCCGACCTTGACAGGCATGCAGGGGGGCCTGTGGGCGAAGATGGTGGACCTCCTCTTCTCGTACCTCTCGTACTTCTTCAGGTAGTAGTAGTACTCCCTCTGGACCCTGACGGTGGCCTGTGCCTTGTCTCCTATGACCCTTCCTTCAAGAATCTGCCCCCTGACCTTCAGGGTGCCGTGAAATGGACAGTTCCTGTCTGTGCATTCCTTCTCCGGGGGTTTTACGTCAACGCCGATGTTCATCTTCTCGTCCTCTTTATCCTGTCTTCTGGTCTTCCCAGGATCTCCCTGCCTACGACCTTCACCTTCTCTGTTCCGGTGTCTATCTCAAGGGTCACCTCTTTTTTGGGTACTGCTTTCTCCTTTCCTTTTTCTTCTATTACCAGCATGTTCATGGTCTCGTCCACCACCCTTCCCTCTATCCCCACCAGGGGGGGATTGGTGGCGGCCACGACCTTGACCTTCAGTCCTATCAGTTCGTGTCTTTTCAGGTTCTGTGCCGTAATCATCGGATTTCGATGAGGTCCTCGGTGAAGCCCTTCTTCAGGAGCATGTCCTTGACCTGGCGCCTGTGGTCGCCCTGGAGTTCTATCCGGTCTTCCTTGGCGGTTCCACCGCAGGCGCACTGGGTCTTGAGGTCCTTCACCAGGTCCTTGAGGTCGATGTTCTTGGCATCGATGCCTTCCACAACGGTCATGAGTTTCCCGAACTTTCTCTTGGTTGTATACACCTCGATCTTTTGTGCTTCCCTTGCTATATCTTCACAGACACAGAGTTCTGTTGGCAGACCGCAGACGTCACAAACTGCCATCTATTTGCTTTCACCTACCTTTTCTGGTTTAACTGTCAGGAGTCTTGCGATGGTCCTCTTTATCTCTTTTATGTTCCCTGGGTTCTCTGGGACGCCCCCGGAGGCAATCATGGTCTGTTCCCTAGTTCGTTCTTGAGCTCCCTTATCTTCTCGTCGATTTCCTCAAGGGACAGGTCCCGGATCTCTTCCATCCTCATGACAGCCATCTATTTGTTCTCCTTTTTCTTTTTTGTCTTGGCCTCTTTCTCTGGCTTCTCCTCGGCCTTCTTCTCTTTCGGTTTGGAGGGGGCCTTCGCCTTCTTCTTGGGCTCTTCCTTCTTTTCAGGCTCCTCCTGTGCCTCTTTCACATCATCCTTTTTCTCTTTTTGCTTGGCCTCTTTGCCGGGTTCGGGTTCCTCCTCGGGCTTCTTCTCCTTCGCCTTGGAGGGGGCCTTCGCCTTCTTCTTGGGCTCTTCCTTCTTCTTGGGTTCCTCCTTCTTTTCAGGCTCCTCCTTGGGCTTCTCCGCCTCGGGCTCGGGCTCCTTCTCCTCGGCGGGCTTTTTCATCCCTTCTTCCTTTTCCCCGGGCTTTTCTTCGTCAGCATCACCGGCTGGCTTCTCCGCCCCTGCCTCATCGGCCCCCTCTTCAGGCGGGATTTCCAGCTCGTCCACGTCACCGGCCATCTTCTTCTTGGCCTTCTTCCGCTTCACCTGCTCGGGCTTTATCTTCTTCTTGGGCGCCTCCTCGTCGGCCCCCACCTCTTCCACGATGTCCACCACCAGCTCCTCGATTTCGTCCTTGACCGCCTTGCTCTCCGGCTGCTTGGTCTCCTTCTCCTCGATGTACTCTATATCGTCTGGT
Organism: Methanobacteriota archaeon; assembly: GCA_013152845.1. Classification (GTDB taxonomy): domain Archaea; phylum Hydrothermarchaeota; class Hydrothermarchaeia; order Hydrothermarchaeales; family JAADFM01; genus JAADFM01. Next base: position 12,778 of record JAADFM010000043.1, read on the forward strand.
AGGGTAACGCCCGGGGGCATAATCTTGACCTTCACTCCTATGACCCCTGCCTTGGGGAAGGCCTGGGCCAGACCGTGCTTCACGTACATGATGGCCGGCTCCCCGCAGTGCTTGAGATAGCCGTCCACGAACTTCAACGACTTTGCCCTGTCGCCGGTAAGTTTACCGGATATGGATATCTCGGTCCCCCTGGCCCCGGCCTCCATTATCTTGCGCAGGGCTGTGTATGCGGCCCGGCGGAAGTGGATGCCCCTCTCGATGGAGGATGCAATACTCTCGGCCATGACCTGGGCGTTGAGCTCCGGCACGCCGAGCTCGTTAACCTCTATCTGGGGGTTGTCCAGGCCGAACCTCTTCTTGAGAACGTTGGTCATCTTCCTGATGGCCTGGCCCTTCCTGCCGATGACAAGACCCGGGCGCTGGGCGTCCACGATGACCCTGGTCCCCATGGGAGTCCTCTGTATCTCTATCCGGCCGCAGCCGGCCCTGTCCAGCTCCTTCTCCATGTACTCCTTTACCTGCAGTCTCTTGATGTTGTCGGCCACGAACTTTCTCTCTATCGCCACGGGACTCACCTTTCCTCCAGGACTATCTCGATGTGGGTGGTCAGGGTGTTGCTCGGGGAGGAGCGCCCGAATGCCCTGGGACGGAACCCCCTTATAATCCTGCCCTTCTGGGCAGCCGCATGTGAGATGTAAAGTTTGTCGGTGTCAAGGCCCTTGTACTCGGCATTGGCCACCGCACTCTCCAGGACCTTGAGGATGTTCCTTGCAGCCTTCACCGGGTACCTGCCCGCAAAGGCCTTCACCAGGCCGCGCCGGTGGGCCACCCCCTTGTTGAACCTGCGCAGGGGCACCGGCCTCCTCATGGCCATGACGTCCTCCAGGAAGGCCCGGGCGGCGTCCAGCTTCTTGCCCCTTATCTCCCGGCATATCTCGGAGGAGAACTTGGGGGATACCCGGACCTCCCTGCCCAAGGCTTTGGAGAACCTCTTGCGCTTCGGGGTGTAAGAATATCCTACCATATCGACACCTTTACTTCAGGGGTACGTACATGCTCGACCTGGTGGCACCCATACCCGGGGAGCTGTGGGTGACCTTCTTCCTGGTCAGCACGAATTCGCCTATGTAATGTCCCACCATCTCAGGCTTTATGGTAACGGCCTGGAACTCCTTGCCGTTGTAGACCTCGATGCGGTGGCCTATCATCTCAGGGAGGACGACCAGGTCCCTCTGATGGGTCCTGAGCCTGACCTTCTTGCCCTCCTTCTCCTTGCCCAGCTTCTCCAGGAGCTTCTCCTGGCGGTGCTGGGGGTTCTCCTCGTTCCTGCGCATGGTCCTCCTGGCCCTGGCGGTGACCAGGTTCATGAACTCCTCCCTCGGGAGCTTCTGTAGCTCCTCCTCGGTGAGGCCCCGGTAGGTGAATTTCTTCCTTGCCATATCATCTCCTCCCTGTCCTTCGGGCCGCTATCAGGCCCACCTTCCTTCCTGGAGGCCGGTTCCTCGACACCGTGGCAGGTTTGCCGGGGGCGCCGGAGTTCCCGCCGAAGGGATGGTTTACCACGTTCATGGCCACCTTCCTCACGATGGGCCAGTACTTGGCCTTGGAGCGGGTCATGTGGAACATCTTGCCCCCTTTTAGCAGGGGCTTGTCCCTCCTGCCGCCGGAGGCCATAATCCCGACGGTGGCCCTGCACCTGGAGTCCAGGGTCTTCATGGTGCCCGATGGCAGCTGGACCACCGTCTTGTTGCCCTCGTGGCTTATCAGGGTCCCGTAGGTGCCCGAGGAGCGGATGAGCTTCCCGCCGTCACCGGGGTTTATCTCGATGTTGGAGATGGGTGTTCCTTCCCGGATGGACCCGAGGGGGAGATAGTTGCCGGCCGCAATCTCGGCCCCGGTACCGCAGGATACCACATCCCCCACCTTGACCCCCTCCACCGCAGGGAGGTAGACCTTCTCGGTCTCGGAGAACTCCACCTTGAGCAGCGGCACACTGCGTGCGGGGTCAACCAGGATGTCCACCACCCTGCCTTCCACTACCCCTTCCTTCTCGGCCTGGTCATATGGCCTGTACTTCGCCTTGGCGAGGTACCTGTGGGAGGGGGCCCTGTACACCGAGCCTCCTTTTCCCCGCCTCTGGGACGTTATCGGTTTTCCCATCTTCCATCACCTAGAATATACCGAGCCGTGTGGCGACCTCGTCGGCCTTGTGCTCGGGAGAGAGCCTGACATAGGCCTTCTTCGCCCCCTTGGGGGTGATGAGGGTGGTCACCTTGTCCACCTTCACATCATAGAGGTCTTCCACCGCCTCCTTTATCTTCTTCTTGTTGGCATCCCTGGAGACCACAAGGACCAGCTTGTTCTCGGTCTCCACCAGTTTCATGGACTTCTCTGTCACATCCGGCCTCAGGATGACCTTGTAGGGGTCCATTAGAACCTCTCCTCCAGTCTCTTCAGGGCAGAGGTCGTGTAGAGCGCAAGCCTTCCGGGATGGGTCCCGGGTGCCAGGTCCTCGCAGGAGAGGCCGTCTGCTGTGACCACGTCCACGCCGGGGAGGTTCCTCGCACCTGCCCCTATCCCCCTGTCCTCGGCCACCACCACAAGCACGCTCCTGCGGTTCTTGTACCTGCGGCCGCGCATCTTGCCCCTGCCGGCCCTGATGGTGCGGCCGTCCTTGGCCCTCTCGACGTCCTCCCAAAGACCCATCTTCATGAAGAGTTCCCTGACCTCCCTGGTGCTCTTCACGGCCTCGAAGTCCTCCTCGACCACCGCCGGGAACTCCTTGAGCCCGGTCCTGTGCCCCCTGGCCTTCACCATCTCGGCGCTGGCGGTGGCGGCGATGGCAGACCTCAGGGCCTTCAGCCTCTCCTTCCGGTTCATCTTCTTCCGGATGACCTTCTCGACCTTGGGGGGGTGGGCCCTGCGGCCCTTGACTGCCTGGGGCACGATGGCACCGGCACCGCCACGGGGGTACCTGGAGCCCTTCACCCTGGGCACCCGGGACACGCCACGGCCCGGACCCCAGGAGAAGGCCGAGGTCCGCTTGCCCGCATACCAGTCCGGGCCATAGGGCTGGTACCTGGCGGACTGGGACGATATGACCGCCCGCTTTATCAGGTCAGGGCGGACATCCTCCCGGAAGACCGGCGGGAGCTTGGCCTCCTTTTTGGTCTTCCCGTCAAGCGAATACACCGCGACCATCCGCCTACACCCCCTGCTTGGACGCCGTGCTTATGTAGGATATCTGGGGCACGGCCTCGGTTGCCCTGCCCGCCGGGCGCACGGCCGGCCTCATGCGCACCAGCCTCTTCCTGGGTCCCGGCAGGGAACCCTCGATGAGCATGTAGTCCCCCCTGATAACCCCGTAGCCCAGGAACCCCCCCGCAGGCGTTACCTCCTCCCCGTTGGTGCCAATCTTGAGGATGCGCTTGTTGAGCTCGGTCCTCTGGTGGTATCCCATCTGGCCCCCCTGGGGCACCCGCCACATCATGGCCGCCGGATGCCACGGTCCCAGGGTCCCGGCCGTCCTGCGGCCCTTCCTGGTCTTGCGTGGCAGGACCTTCACCCCCCACCTGGGTACCGGGCCCTGGAACCCCTTGCCCTTTGTGACCGCTGTAACATCGATGTACTCCCCCTCGGAAAACACGTCCCCCGCCCGGACCTCCTTGCCCAGGAGCTCCTTTGCCAGTTCAATCCCCTCCTCCACGGGTCCCCCCACGGCGTACTCCATGAGTTCAGGTTTCTTCTTTGGTACCGACGCCAGGGCCGGGAGGGTGTGTACCAGAAGCCTCACCTGGTGGACCTCGTCAGGGGATACCTCGAAGGCGCCGGCTCCCCGGCCACCCTTCATGGTGGGCAGGAGGCGCCTCAGGTCCTTGTGGAGTTCCTCTGCCCAGACCTCCTTTGCCACCCGCAGGGCACCGGACCTCTTCTGATAGGCCCTTACACCTGCCACCACCATGGGCGGGGTCTCCACCACCGTGGCCGCCACGGCGACCTCCTCGCCGTAGGTCGGGCTGCTCTTTACGTCGTCGGTTATGACCACGTGGGTCGAGCCTGCCTTGTAGCCCGCAAAACCCTGCATCCTGGTCCTGTCCCCATCTAGCCAGGACCTGATACGTCCTGTGGGCCTCCTGGCCCTCTTCCTGGGGGAGTACCCCAGGGAACCTCGCCTCGGGTGATGGGCACGCTTTCCCATGGTGTTACCTCATTAGAAATTAATCTGGGTCTCTGAGTTGGTCAAACTGGGATAGACTCCCAGGGACCACCCCGCACAAAAACCGGGGGTGGAAAACGCCGGTTACAACTCTTCAATCCCAAAGTAATTCCTCCTTTATATAGGTTTCGCTGA
>JAADFM010000044.1 GCA_013152845.1 Methanobacteriota archaeon
GGTTCTGGAGGGCCTTTACCACCCTCCTCTTTGGGGCGTCCACCGGGAACTTGGTCATCAGACCTCAACGCCGGCTTCGTCGAGATATGCCTCTATCACAGGCGGGTCGACATCAAGGACCTCTTTCCCAAAGGTTTCGAGATGGAATTTTATTGCGGATTTGACGTCGGCCTTTGCCTCGTCGTAGGTATCACCCTGCCCCACGACAACCCCCTTAAGGCCTAGGGGATAGGCCACGAATCCATCCGAGTGCCTCTCGACAATGATCTTGAACTGTCTCATGGAATCATCTCCGCCATATTTGCTTAAATTATTAACGACGCCAATCGGTTCACTTTTCCCGCGCGCCCCCGCCAAATCAATAACAATAAAAGGTCCCGGGGAGATATATCAGGGCAATGTTCATCTCCCACCCCCTCGTGAAGAAGGACGCCATCCAGTCCCGCCTGTACCAGGAGGTCATCGTCTCCAGTGCATCCAAGGCGAATACCCTTGTGGTGGCCCCAACCGCCCTGGGCAAGACCGTCATCGCCGTCCTCCTTGCCGCCCACCGGCTCCTGAGGTACAGGGGGAGCAAGGTCCTGATGATATCCACCACCCGCCCCCTTGTATCCCAGCATGCCAGAAGCTTCAGGGGTTTTTTGAAGGTGGACGAGGGCGAGGTCAACGTCTTCACCGGCCAGACACCGCCGGAGAAGAGGGTGGAACTCTGGGAAAAATCCAGGGTGGTCTGCGCCACCCCACAGGTCATGGAGAACGACATCATCTCCGCCCGCTACTCCCTGGAGGACGTCTCGCTCATCGTCTTCGACGAGGCCCACCGCACCACCGGGGACTACCCCTACTCCTTCATCGCCAAGAAGTACATGGAATCCGCAACCCATCCCCTGATTCTGGCCCTGACGGCCTCCCCGGGGGGCGATGAGGGGAGGATAAAGGAGGTCTGCAAGAACCTCTACATCGAGAACATCGAGGTCCGCACCGAGGCCGACCCGGATGTCCGGCCATATGTCCGGGATACAGAGATCGAGTGGGTCAAGGTGGACCTCCCGGAGGAGTTCCTGAGGATTAAAACCCTCCTGGAGAGCGCCGCGCGGGAGCGCCTGGAGAACCTGAAACATCTGGGTCTTGTCCGCTCTGCCAGCCCGGACATCTCGAAGAAGGACCTCCTCAAGCTCCGGGGCGCCTTACAGAAGGAAATCGCCGAGGAAGGCGGGGCAGGGGAGCTCTACACGGGCCTATCCCATGTGGCGGCGGTGATAAACCTCACCCACGCCGTCGAGCTCCTGGAGACCCAGGGGCTGGAGACCCTGGACGCCTACTTCGGCAGGCTCAAGAAACAGGGCTCCAAGGCCGCCAAGGGCCTGATAAAGGACCCCAAGGTCAGGGGGGCCATGGAGATGACCGCGGAGCTGGCAAGCTCCTTGCACCACCCCAAACTGGAGGCCCTGGTGGAGCTGATAAAAAAGGCCCCGAAGGACGGGCGGGTCATGGTCTTCACCCAGTACCGGGACTCGGCCCGCAAGATCGTTGAGGCCCTGGAGGATGTCCCCGGCGCCAGGCCGGTCAGGTTCGTGGGCCAGGCCTCCAGGGAGAAGGACAAGGGCCTGACCCAGAAGCAGCAGCTGGACATCCTGGACAGGTTCAGGGCCGGGGAGTTCAACATCCTGGTGGCGACCTCGGTGGCAGAGGAGGGCCTGGACATCCCCAAGGTGGACCTGGTGGTCTTCTACGAGCCCATCCCCTCGGAAATCAGGGCCATCCAGCGCCGGGGAAGGACCGGACGCCACGCCACCGGCCGGGTGGTGGTCCTCATGGCCAAGAAGACCAGGGACGAGGGGTTCTACTGGTCCTCCTTCCACAAGGAGCGCAGGATGCGCAAGGTCCTGGAGGGACTCAAAGAGGGCCGGCCCGCACCCCGGCTGGACTTGAAACAGAAGGAGATAAGGGACTTTTACAGGGACAGCATCGAGGTCATCGTGGACTCCCGGGAGCTGGCCTCCTCGGTGGTCAGGGAGCTCCTGGACCTGGGGGTCATCTCAAAGCCGAAGAAACTCGACGTGGCCGACTACATCCTCTCTGACCGGGTGGGGGTGGAGCGGAAGACGGCCGCCGATTTCGTCAGCTCCATCATGGACAAAAGGCTCATGGAACAGGCCATGGCATTGAAACGGAGCTTCAGCCGCCCCCTGTTGATTATCGAGGGCGGGGACATCTATTCGGTGAGGAACGTCCATCCCAACGCCATCCGGGGTGCCCTGGCGTCCCTTCTGGTGGACTACGGCCTGCCCCTGGTCTTTACGAATGACGAAAAGGAGACGGCGCAGCTTTTGGCCGCCATCGCCAGAAGGGAGCGGGAGGAGGGCAGGGAGGTCCAGATAAGGGGGGAGAAGTTCGCGCCCTCCCTCAGGGAGCAGCAGGAGTTCATCGTTGCGGGCCTGCCCAAGGTCAATACTGTCATCGCCCGCAGGCTCCTGGAGGAGTTCGGGACCGTGGAGGGGGTCTTCACCGCAGAAGAAGAGGAGCTCCAGAAGGTCGAAAAAATCGGAAAAAAAATAGCAGAGGAGATCAGGAAGGTCCTGACCTCGCGCTACGGGGACTGACGATGTCCTGAAATTCCTGCTCGATGACTCCGGCAAGGAGTTTTTCCTCGAAGAGTTCCTGCTTGTCCTCCCCCTTCCGTTTGCGCTTGTTGATTCCCATTTTCATCCCCGGTTGATATTGTGTCCTTCCCCATATTTAATCCTTGTGAAACCCTCCCCGGTGTTCCACTGGAAAAGTTAATTAAAACATCGTGCCTTATACTCTAAGGGATGAGCGTCATCGACCTGCCGCAGCTCCTTGTGAACATCCTGATAACCGGAAGCCTCTACGCCCTCCTCGCCGCCGGTCTGACCATGGTCTACCGCATCCTGCGGTTTCCCAACTTCGCCCATGCCGAGCTCATCACCACCGGGGCCTATACCGCCCTCTTCTTCACCGGGCGGGGCCTCGGGTTCCTCCCCTCCGCCGCCCTGGCCTTCCTGGTGGCGGGTCTGGCCGGGGTCCTGATGGACGTGGGTGTCTTCAGGCCCCTGCGGAGGAAGGGGGCCGCGGTCATATCCATGATGGTGGCCTCCATCGGGGTGGGGTTCGTGCTGCGCCACATCATCCAGGAGGCCTTCGGCGCCACCATCTCCAACTACGACATCCCCGTAAGGGGGTATGACGTCCTGGGCGCCCGCATCACCTCCATCCAGGTGGCCATCGTCGTGGGGGCCGTGGTGTTCATCGTCATCCTCCACCTCACCCTCACAAGGACCCGCCTGGGCAAGGCCATGCGGGCCACCTCCGACAACCCCTCCCTGGCCATGGCCAGCGGCATCCCCATCGACAGGGTCATCCTGGGCGTGTGGTTCTTCGGTGGCGGGGTGGCGGGCGTGGCGGGTGTCCTCCGGGGGGCGGACACAAGGCTTGTGCCCACCCTGGGCTGGGAGGTCCTCCTCTTCATCTTCGCGGTGGTCCTCTTGGGGGGCATCGGGAGCATCTACGGCACCATCATCGCGGCCTACGTCATCTCCCTGGTGGAGAACGTGGGGGTGGTCTTCCTGATTCAGCTGGGCCTTTCGGCCAGCTACCGGCCGGCCATCGCCTTTTTCGTCCTCATCCTCGTCCTCCTGTTCAAGCCCCAGGGCATCATGGGTATACGCCTCGGGGGTGAGCGGGAATGAGCTCTCTCCTGAGCTACCTCTGGGATACCCTGGTCTATGTCAACATCTTCGCCATCCTGGCCTTGAGTCTGAACATCGAGGCCGGCCAGACCAGACTGCTGAACTTCGGCAAGGTGGCCTTCTTCGCCATCGGGGCCTACACCACGGCCCTCCTGACCATGGCGGGGGCGCCTTTCATCGTGGGGGTGGCGGGTGCCATGGTCCTGGCAGGTGTTATGGGTGCGCTCCTTTCGATACCCGCCCTGAAGCTGCGGGAGGATTTCCTGGCCATCGCATCCATCGCCTTCGGGGAGATTATCCGGCTCATCCTGCTAAACGAGCGCTGGCTCACCAACGGCCCCATCGGGCTGCGGGGCATACCCCAGCCACTGAGGTCGGGGGAGGGGTTATCCGGGACCCTCAGGACCTATGTGGTGGACGGCGTCTTCGGCGGGAATTACGAGGTCTTCTTCCTGGCCCTGACCCTGGCGGCACTGGCGGGCGTCTATCTGGTGATGCTGAGGGTTGCCCGCTCCCCATACGGCCGGGTCCTGAAGGCCATCAGGGAGGACGAGCTGGTGGCACTGACCCTGGGCAAGGATACCTTCAGGTTCAAGAGCGAGGTCCTGGTCATGGGCTCGGCGGTGGCAGGCCTGGCAGGGGCGCTTTTTGCCCACTACATCACCTTCATCGCACCGGTAAACTTCATGCCGACGGTGACCTTTGCGGTCTGGACCATGATGGTCATGGGGGGCATGGGCAACCTCAACGGGGTGGTCCTGGGGGCGGCCCTGGTCCAGCTCTTCGAGCGCTCCACCCGGTTCATAAAGGACTTCGTCGAGCTGCCCGTGGACCCGGTGAACTTCAGGATGGTGGTCCTGGGCCTGCTCCTCATCTTCTTCATCATGCACCGGCCTTGGGGGATCATCCCCGAAAGGCCCATGGAGGTGGGGGACGAGTGAGCCTGCTGAGGGTGGAAGGACTGAAGAAGAGCTTCGGGGGTGTCCGGGCCCTGGAGGATGTGACCATGGAGATACCCGAGGGGGGCATCGTCGGTCTCATCGGCCCGAATGGCTCGGGCAAGTCCACCCTGGTGAACGTCATCACGGGCATCTTCCCGCCGGACGGGGGCAGGATGTTCCTCGCAGAGCAGGAGTTCACCGGGGAGGGTGCCCACCGGATAGCGAACATGGGGGTGATGCGCACCTTCCAGGTCCCCCGGGTCTTCAAGGAAATGTCGGTCATGGAGAACATGCTGGTCTCAAAGGGGGACCAGACCGGGGAGGACCTCTTCAATACCTTCTTCAGATGGGGCAGGGTCAGGGAGGAGGAGAGGGAGAACATCGCCCGGGCGCGGGACATCCTCGAGTTCCTGGAAATCTGGCACATGAAAAACGAGCTGGCATCGAGTCTGTCGGGTGGGCAGCAGAAACTCCTCGCCCTGGCCAGGGTCCTCATGGCAGGGCCGAGGGTCCTGCTCCTGGACGAGCCGGTGGCAGGGGTGAACCCCAAGCTGGCCAGGAAGATATTCGGGAAGATCCAGGAGCTCCGGGAGGGGGGCATGACCTTTCTCATCATCGAGCATGACGTGGACATCCTGATGGATTTCTGCGACGAGATATATGTCATGGACCGGGGGAGGATTGTCTTCAAGGGGGAGCCGAGAGAGGTCCTGGAGTCAAAGGAGGTCATGGAGGTGTATATGGGTGGATAGGGTCCTAATCGGCGAGGACGTCTCGTCGGGCTACGGCAACGTCACCATCGTCCATGGGGTGAACCTGGAGGTGGGAAGGGGAGAAATCGTGGCCA
>JAADFM010000045.1 GCA_013152845.1 Methanobacteriota archaeon
GGGAACTTGCGCCCCGACCAGTCCCCCACCACCTGGGAGCGCCGGAAGACCTTCTCCGCGTACTCATCAGTCGTTGCCACAACCCCGGTGGGGGCGGCGGCGGCAAAGGACTTGTGGCCCGAGCCCACGATGAAGTCGGCGCCGAACTTCTTACCGTCGATGGGCATGATTCCCGCAGTGTAGGCGCAGTTGAGGATGAAGGGCACCCCTGCCTTCCTGGCCGCTTTTGCAACTGGCTTCGGGTCGTTGAGGTTGCCGTAGAGGTAGTCCACGTGGGTCAGGAGCACGGCGGCCACGTCCTCGGTCTCCTCGATCTTCGCCGCATAGGCCTCCAGGTCCACCTGGTAGGTGGGCGGGCCGGAATGGGGCACCTCGGCCACCTTCTTGCCCGCGGCCTCGGCGGCCACATAGGTGGTGTAGTGGGCCAGGGGGTCGATGATGACGGTCTCCCCCTCCAGGGACTCCATGATGATGCGCTTGGCCTGCCTCGCCCCCGGCACCACCCTGGCCTGGTCCATCCCCAAGAACTCGGCCAGGTCCTCGGTGAACTGCTTCACCGGCGGCGTTGTGATGAAATCCAGCCTCCCTTTGAGGCAGTAGTCGCAGACCGAGTAGCCGTCAGCGAACTTTATCAGGGCCTTCTTGGCCTCCGGGGTCAGCACCCCGCCCCTCTGAATGGGCTGGAGGTTGACGTAGTTCTCCTCCCGGTCCCGGAAGAGGTTGCGGTACAGGTCCAGGTTCACTCCTCCACCCCCAGCTTCTTCCTCAGTGCGTTGATGTTCCTCTGCGCGGTCCTGAGCCGCTTCTGCACAAGCTCTTTTTCAGCCTCGCTTAAGGCATGCTTCGGTGCCGTCTTCCTTATGACCTCCTCCACATCCACCAGGGCGTCCATACAATCGAACAGTTCCTTCATCTTCCTGACCTCAACATAAAACTCACGATACTCTTTACCACATGGAAGGTATCCCTTATGGGGTTGATGTGGGACGTCTCTTCCCCGTACACGCAGGATATAGGGACCTCCTTTATCTTAAACCTTTTTCTGGCCGCCTCGAGAATCATGATGTGCTCCACGGCATACCTCTCGGCAGGGAGCTCCATCTCGTCAAGTGCCTCCCGCCTGATGGCCCTGAAGCCCGACTGGGGGTCGGTGAGCCTCTGGCCGGCGAGGAGGCCCATCACAAACCTGACCCATGCATTGGAGATGCGGTTGGCCATGGGCATCCTGCCCCCCTTGCCCAGGAACCGGCTCCCGATGCACAGGTCGGCGCCCTCCTCTATGCACTCCACCAGTTTCGGGATTTCGTCCGGGCAGTGCTGGAGGTCGGCGTCCAGGGTCACCACCACGTCGCAGTCCCGGGCCTCCCTGAACCCCCTCCTCAGGGCCTCGGCCTTGCCCATGTTCCTCGGCTGGACGATGACCTCTGCGGGGGTCTCCCCGGCCCTCTCGGCGGTCCCGTCGGTGGAGCCGTCGTCCACCACGATGACCCCGTCCACGTATGGGAGGGCCCCCTCCACCACCTCCCTTATGGTCCTGGATTCGTTGTATGCCGGAATCACGGCCAGGGTCTTCATGGATATGAATCCGTGGGAAAGTTTTTTAAGCATTGTGATGAAATCTCCAGACCATGCGGCCGTAGTATAGCCTGGCTAGTACTCGTGCCTGCCACGCACGTGGCCCGGGTTCAAATCCCGGCGGCCGCATATCACCCTTTTCCCGCGGTATCTCCCTCCTGCGACCTGGAAAAGGGTCCAAAATCAGAAAGGGATGAGACATGAATAAACCGCTCAGGGTAGTTGTGGTGAGTCTCCTTTTCGTGGGGTTCCTCTTCGTAGTCCTGGAGGGCTTCGACTGGGAGACCAAGAAAGGCGGGGATACCACCAAAGGCAGGGTGGTCAGGGCCCTGAAAGAGGCGGGCATTCCCCCCTCGGACGTCCTCATATCCAACGGCAGGGAGGTGAAAAAGGCCCTGAACATCAAGGGGCCCGAGCCCCAGGACACCGCCCGGGTGGCCCTTGTGATATACGCCAATCCCCCCCAGTACACCTACCCCGAAGGCATTAACAAGGTCATATTCACCGCCCTTTCGGCCGACGAGAGCCTCCAGGGTGTCCTGGCCTTTGATACGACCCATATCGGGTCGGACCCATCGAGCAGGACCATAATCTACGGCAGCCGCACAAAGGCGGAGGAGCTCCTGGAATCCGGTCTGGACACCGTCAAGATATACAACCAGTGGGAGGCCTTCACCGTCACAAAACTGGACGTGGCCAGCTCCGGGGAGGTCCTCGCCGAGGAGCTCTCCAGATACGAGCTTGACGTGAAGGCCGTGGGGGTCTTCAACTGGAGCGAGGTGAAGGGGCAGGTCCCCATCGAGGAGCCGTGGCTGGATGACGATACCAAGGTTGCCATGGTGGGGTTCATCCCGGGAGACAACGGGACCGGGGCCCCCACGGAGGCCCTTTTAATCATGGACATCGCCTTCAGCACAGACCCCTCCATAGGGGCGGTCGTGGTCAGCGACCTGGACAGGCTGAACAGGACCGGCAACGTCTCCCTCTACTACATGGGCAGGGAGACCTATGAAGGCATAACCCCCCAGACCCCGGTGGAGGAGGCAGCCGGGATGATGCTGTTCAAGGAGTTCCCCCCAGGATGAGCAGGAAGATAAAGAACAAAAAGAGGCTCCAGAAACTGGCCCTGGAGCGCATAGACATACTGATGAACCTGGCAGAGGAGGTGCACGGCAGGAACCGGAGAAGGTCCAGGCGGTATTCAGAGCTCGCCAGGAGGATTGCCATGCGCCACTCCCTCCCAATGCCCAGGCGGTGGAAGAGGCGGGTCTGCAAGGGGTGCGGGGCCTTCTTGAAGCCCGGGGACAACTCCATCGTCAGGCTCCACCGGGGCTTCCTTTCCATCCTCTGCCTGGAATGCAACAGGAGGTCCAGGCTCCCCTACAAGGGACGATAAAGGTTAAAAAGGTTGCAGAGGTTAAAAGGTATTTAGATGGAGGATTGAAATGGCATCATTACACGACGTTCCAGCATCGAGACTCACCGAAGAAGTCGCCAAGGAACTCAAGGCCTTAAAGACGATAAGGCCCCCGAAGTGGAGCATCTTCGTCAAGACTGGGACCAACAGGGAGAAACAGCCTGCCGACAAGGACTGGTGGTACCTCAGGAGTGCCTCGGTCCTGAGGAAGGTCCACCTCGAGGGGCCCATCGGGATACCTACCCTGAGGCGAATCTACGGCGGCAAGGGCAACCGGGGTGTCAAGCCCGATGCCCGCAGGAGGGGGAGCGGAGCGGTCATAAAGCATATCCTGAACCAGCTCGAGAAAGAGGGGCTGGTCAAGAAGACAAAGAGGGGCAGGGTGACCACCCCTGCCGGTGTATCCCTTCTGGACAAGACTGCAACCAGGATAAAAAAAGAGATACCCGGGCTGGAGAAATACTAGATGGAAGGCGGCGACCTGGAAGAACTCAAGAGGAGGAAGCTACAGGAACTGCAGCAGCGACTCCAGGAACAGGCGGCCGTGGAGCAGCAGAAGGCGGCCATCGAGGCCCAGAGGAGGGAGATACTGAAGGCCGTCCTGACCCCCGAGGCACGTCAGCGTTTGGCCAACGTCAAGATTGCCCGCCCCGAGTACGCCGCCCAGGTGGAGAACCTCCTCATCCAGCTGGCCCAGAGCGGACAGCTGAGGGAGAAGATATCCGATGCCCAGCTCAGGGATGTCCTATCGAGGCTGGCGGCCAGGAAGAAGAGGGACATCAAGATAAGAAGGATATGACCCGCGCTGCCCTCCTTTACAGCGGTGGGAAGGACTCAAGCCTTGCGGCGGTGCTCCTATCCCGCCTCGGTTTTGAACTCACGCTCTGCACGGTCTCCTTTGGCGTCAACGGTGCCTGGGAGACCGCCAGGGATGCAGCCGCCGCCCTGGGGTTCGACCACGAGAGGCTGGTGCTGGGGAGGGAGGTCCTGGAGGAGGCCTGCAGGCTCATCGTGAGGGACGGGTTCCCGAGGGATGGGATAAACCTGGTCCACAGGGCCGCCCTGGAGGAGGTGGCTGCCCGCTATCCGGCGGTGGCCGACGGGACCAGGAGGGACGACCGGGCGCCGAGACTCGGGTTCGCAGAGATAAGGAGCCTGGAGGACAGGCACGGCACCGAGTACATCGCACCCCTGGCCGGCATCGGGCACCGGACACTCAACCGCCTCGCAGGGGAGATGTTCATCCTGGAGGAGGGGGAGAGCCGCAGGATGGCCAAGGGCGATTACGAGGCCGAGATATGGGCCTTCATGGAAGAGAGGGGTCTTGAGCCAGGGAAGTTCTTTCCCAGGAGCCACATCCAGTCCAGGGTCCTCGGGTACAGGAGACCTGGAAAACCTTTATAAAGGATATGCGCAAGATTCCATTCACTTCTTGTGATGAGGTGGTAAAGTGTCTAAGCTGACTTTGGGCAGGAAACTCAGGCTCGCCAAGGCCATGCGCCAGAACCGGCCGGTGCCTATCTGGGCGGTGGGCAAGACCCTGGGCAGGGTCAGGTTCCATCCCAAGAGGAGGATGTGGCGCCGCAGCAGGTTGAAGACCTAAGGACCCGGAGTGAATGTTATGGAAAGGATTTACACCATCCCTCTAAGGGACGTCAAGAATGCCCCCAGGACCAAGAGGGCCAAACATGCGGTGGCCTATATCAGGAGATTCGTCCAGAAGCACATGAAGAACGAGAACGTGAAGATTGACGGTTCACTCAACGAGAAGGTCTGGGAGAGGGGTATCCGCAGCCTCCCGGCGCGCATCAAGGTCAAGGCCGAGACCCAGGACGATGGCAGCGTTCTCGTAACCCCTGCCTGAAACCCATGATCCGACGCACCTCCTATGCGAGGAACCCCAATATCGGAATTTTCTGCCAGGCAAACGATACCGTGGCCCTGGTCCCCCGGGGATGCCCCCGGGTATTCGAGGAGGAGGTCAGGGATACCCTGGGTGTGGAGGTGGTGAGGACCAACATCTGCGGGACGTCCCTCATCGGGGTCTTTGTGGCCATGAACAACCAGGGCGCCCTGCTGCCAAAGAACATCTACCCGGAAGAGAGGAAGCTCCTGGAAGAGGCGGGACTGGAGGTCGAGGTGTGCCCGGACAGGTACACGGCACTGGGGAATACCATCCTGGTAAACGGGAAGGGGGCCGCCGTCTCCCCGGGCTTTGCCAGGGCGTCTCTCAAGGTCATGGAGGATGTATTCGACTGCGAGGTGGAGAAGGTCTCACTGGAGTCCTTTACGACCCTGGGGTCCATCGCCCTGGCCACCGACCTGGGAGGGGTCATCCACCCGGTGGTCTCCGACGAGGAGGCCGAGGGCATCGCCGAGATACTGGAGGTGCCCATCGAGGCGGGTACCGTCAACAGGGGGATAGGTTTTATAAGGACCGGGGCCATTGCAAATTCAAGGGGCATCATGGTGGGCAGACACCACCGGCCCGGAAATCACAAGGCTCCAGGATGCGCTGGGGCTGTTGTAGGTTACAACCGACGGACCGCCCCGGAGGGGCCTGCCACCCCAGACAAAAAGTATTTTATGTATAACAAATAATATGCATGTTACATGTCAAATATAAGGTACAGCAGACATGCACGATTGCGGATGGTGGAGAGAGGGATCTCCCACCAGGAGGTCAAAAATGCCATCAACAAGGGCGCAAAGCGCCTCCAAGGTAGCAAGATTGTGTCCACCTACGCATATTTCGAAGTGGTGTACAAGTGTACAAGAAAGCCGGAGACACGGTATACGTGATTACCGTAAAACCGAGATGGTGATGTAGATGAGATGTCCTATCTGCGAAAAAGGCTCCCTGAGGAAGGGGGAGGTGGAGGAGGAGATGTTCGGGATATCCCTGGGGAGGTTCCCGGCAGAGATATGCGATGCATGCGGCGAGTCCTTCCTGGACGGGCAGGCCATGGAAGAAATCGAAAAGAAGGCGAAGGAACTCGGGGTGTGGGGTCTTGCTGAGAAATTGAAGGTGGTGAAGTCTGGGAACTCCCTGGTTGTAAGGATACCCGCAAAGATTGCCAAATTCCTTGGCATAGAGGCCGGAAACGAAATCCTCCTATACCCCGAGGGAAAGAAAAAGGCCGTATTCGAGATAACCTGAGGCCGGTACGGGAGCCTCCTGCGCAACCCATTAATAGTAGAACCGACTGGTAAACATCTGGCGAGACTTGTGACTTGATTAGAGGTGATACGCATGACAGTCAAGACATTCAGGATTGAAGGCAACTTCCAGATGGGCGAGCAGGTGCAGCCCTTCGTGAAGGAGTGCAGGGCAGAGAACGAGAAACAGGCCGTGGAATGGGTCAACTCAGAGCTGGGGTCGAAGCACCGCACCCCCAGGAACAAGATATGGATTGAGAAGATAGAGGAGATAAAATCCTAAAAAAGGCGGGTGGGACAGATGGAAGACGCAGATGCCGGCATCCTCCTGGCCGAGTACGAGAAGACGAGGGCCATTGCGGAGGCCACCAGGCAGAACCTGGAAATCCTTGCAGCCTCCATCATGGAGCTGGAGGGGGTTAGGGACGCTTTGGAGGAGCTGAAAGGGGCCGAGGCCGGCTCGGAGGTCTATGTGCCCCTGGGAGGGGACTCCTTCGTCAAGGCCCGCCTGGAGGAGACCGACATGGTAATCCAGGGAATCGGGGCCGACGTGGCGGTCAAGAGGAAGGTGGGCGAGGCCCTGGAGTTCCTGCAGGAGAGGATAGAGCGGCTCGAGGGGATGAAGGAGGAGCAGAACAAGAAGATGACCAGCGCCATCGCACGGCTGGAGGAGCTTGCCCCGGCCATCCAGCAGCTGGCATCCCAGGTCAAGGAGCAGGGAAGGTAGGATAAGAGTGTTCGGGTCCCTCAAAGAGAAGTTCAAAGGGCTTAAGGAGAGGCTCAGGGCGGCCGAGAAGAAAGAGGTCCCCGAGGCCAGGGAGAAGGTCACCATCAAGGACAAGACCCGGGCCCTTCTGAAGGGGGAGGTGGTCATGGATGAGAAGAAGCTGGACGAGCTCCTGTGGGACTTCCAGATGTCCCTCTTGGAGAGCGACGTGGCCCTGGAGGTGGCCGAGAAACTCTCATCCGACCTCAAAGAGAGGCTCTATGGCAGGAGGTTCCGCCGGGGGGTCGACCTGGGGGAGGTGGTCAGGGACTCCCTGAAGGAGAGCCTCAGGGAAATCCTCATCGAGGGACCGCCCCTCCTGGAGCTCATGGACAAGAAGCCCTTCGTCATCGTATTCGTGGGCGTCAACGGCACAGGGAAGACCACCACCATAGCGAAGGTGGCCCACCTCCTCATGTCCCACGGCAAGTCCGTGGTCCTGGCGGCCTCGGATACATTCAGGGCAGGGGCCATCGAGCAGCTCTCCATCCATGCCGAGAGGCTGGGGGTCAAGTTGATAAAACACGAGAAGGGCAGCGACCCCGCGGCGGTGGCCTATGACGCCATCGAGCACGCCAGGGCCAGGGACAAGGATGCCGTCCTCATCGATACCGCAGGCAGGATGGAGACCAACGTGAACCTCTTAGACGAGATGAAGAAGATTGTCAAGGTGGCAAAACCCGACCTGGTCCTCTTCGTGGGGGATGCCCTCACCGGGAACTCGGCGGTGGAGCAGGCCAGGCGGTTCATGGAGGCCGTCCCCCTGGACGGGATTATCCTCACCAAGACCGATGCCGATGCCCGGGGGGGAAGCGCCATCTCCATGGCATACACCATCAAGAGGCCGGTCTTCTTTTTAGGCACCGGCCAGGAGTACGGGGACCTCAAGAGATTCGAGACCGACTGGTTCCTGGAAGAGGTCCTGGGCTGAGGAACCGCAGGGTACTTATAGGAGAAGGTGCATAAGGGGGTGGACAGCAATGCCCCAGTCAGTTTTGGGACGGACTTTGAGATGGCCGAAGAAAAAGAAGAAGAGATCAGGTGCGCCTCTTGCGGGAAGGTGCGAGAGGGGAACATGGTGGTCGGCAAGACCCAGAGCGTGGAGGCTGGGGTCAGGTCCATCTACGAGGTCCTAACCTGCACCTGCGGCAACATCTACAGGGGAAGGGTCCTGGAGCAGAAGAAACTGGAACGGCGCTATGCCCACAGAAGACCTGGTTGAAGACCTGGACAGGGCCCTGCTGGAAGCGGTTGAAAAGGCGGCTGTGGGGGAGTTCGGTGTCCTTTTTTCCGGGGGGCTGGACAGCTCCCTCATCGTCAAGTACTGTATGGATCTGGGCCGGCGGCCGGTCCTCTATTCTGCCGGAATGGCAGGCTCGGGAGAGCTCCGGCATGTCAGGGAGGCCGGTTCCGCCTTCGGTCTCGAGCACCGGGTGGTGGTGATTGCCATGGAGGACCTGCCAGGGCTTGCGGGGAAGGTCGCAGCCATCACCGGGGACCCCAGCCCCATGACGGTGGGCATCGGCGTCCCCCTCTATGCGGCCATGAAGAGGGCCGGGGAAGACGGGCTGGACTGCGTCCTCTGCGGCCAGGGGGCGGACGAGCTCTTCGGCGGCTACCACAGGTACAAAGCCATGGAAGGCGCGGTCCTGGAGGAGGCCCTGAGGAGGGATGCCGAGGCCGTCTACCGCAGGGACCTCCAGAGGGACCTGGCCCTGGCAGAGGCGTGCTCGGTCCGTCTGAAGGCCCCCTACCTCGACCCGGCCGTTGCGGAGCTGGCGGGTTCCATACCCGTCTCATGGAAGCTGCGCGGGGGCAGGGGGAAGGTAATCCTCAGGGAGGTGGGGAGGCTGAGAGGACTGCCGGAGGCCATCTATGACAGGAAGAAGAAGGCGGTCCAGTACTCCTCGGGGGTGGACCGCGCCCTGCGGAAGCTGGCCAGGAGGGAGGGCAGGCCGTTGGGGGAATACCTCAGGGCAATAGTTTAAAATAATGGGGGTCCATATATGCCCATGGACCCCAAGTACATGGAGCTGCCGAGGGCCGTGCTGGTGG
>JAADFM010000046.1 GCA_013152845.1 Methanobacteriota archaeon
GCCGAGATAAACCTCTACGACCGGGACATCGCCAACATGCGGGTCGCCCGGATGGCCGGCTCGCCGGTGCTCCTGGTGGCCGACATCGACCGGGGCGGGGTCTTTGCCTCGATTTACGGGACCCTGGCCCTCCTGCCCGAGGATGACAGGAGGAGGGTCTTCGGGGTGGTGATAAACAAGTTCAGGGGGGACATCGAAATCCTCAAGCCCGGGATCGAGCAAATCGAAGAGCTCACCGGGGTGCCGGTCCTGGGGGTGGTGCCCTTCGTCCACGGCCTGGACCTGCCGGAGGAGGACTCCGTGGGCCTGTCCGGGGGCTCCGGCCCCGGGCCCGACGTGGCGGTCATACGGCTGCCCAGGATATCCAACTTCACGGACTTCGATGCCTTAAAGCTGGCCGGGTGCAGGGTCAGGTACGTCGGGAAGCCGGAGGAGCTTGGGGAGCCCGATATCGCGGTCATCCCCGGGACCAAGGACACCCTGGGCGACCTGCGATGGCTCAATGACACGGGGACGGCCGGGGCCGTGAAGGGCCTCAAAGGGAAGGCGGTCATCCTGGGCATCTGCGGGGGGTTCCAGATCCTGGGCAGGACCATCGAGGACAGGACGGCGCATCCGGCGAAGAAGGTCCGCGGCCTGGGGCTTCTGGATGTGGATACCGTCTTCGAGGGCTATGGGAAGACCACCAGGCAGGTGGAGGGGGAGGTCGCATCAGCCCGTGCCCTGGGCGGGAGGCTTGAGGGCGCGCCGGTGAGGGGGTACGAGATACACATGGGGGAGACGAGCCTGGGGCAGGGGGCAGAGCCGTTCGTCTCGGTGGGCGGGAGGCCGGACGGCGCCGTGGACCGCACAGGCACCGTCATGGGCACCTACCTCCACGGGCTCTTCGACGCGCCGGGGTTCAGGGAGAGGCTCCTGGGAGCCTTCCCCGGGAGCAGTGAGCATGCGGGGGGTGAGGTGGAGGCCGGGTGGGAGCGGGCCCTGGACCGCCTGGCAGGGGTGGTGGAGGAGAGCCTGGACATGGAGGCCCTGGAGGATGCCGTCTTTGGATAGCCTCGGGGCGGTGCTCCTGCTGGCCCTGGCCCTGGACAGGCTCTTCGGGGAGCCGCCGGACAGGTTCCACCCCACGGCATGGATGGGGCGCACTGCCGGGTTTTTGGCCGGACGCCCCCTGGGGAACCGCCGCTTGTGGGGGGTCGCTGTCTTCCTGGCGGTGGCCGGGCTGTTCTCAGGCGCGGCCCTGGCGGTCATGCGCTCCATCCCCGGGGGCGTGCCGGCGGTGGCGGCAGGGGCCGTCATCCTCAAGCTCCAGTTCTCCTGGCGGGCCCTTGGGGAGGCGGCCGTGGCCGTTGGCAGGGCGGTGGAGAGGGGCGAGCTGGCGGCGGCCAGGGAAAGGCTGGCCCGCATTGTGGGCCGGGAGACCGGGGACCTCGGCGAGGCCCACGTCCTCTCGGCGGCGGTGGAGACCGCGGGGGAGAACCTGCCCGACAGCATCGTCTCCCCCATCTTCTACTATGCCCTGGTTGGGGCTGCGGCAGGGCTGGAGTGGGGCATTGCGGCAGCGGTCTTCTTCAGGGCCGCCAACACCCTGGACGCCATGGTGGGGTACAGAAAGGACGGCATGGAGGAGCTGGGCTGGTTCTCGGCCAGGATGGACGACCTCCTCAACCTGGTGCCCGCCCGGGTATCGGCCGTCCTCATTGTCCTGGCCTCGGCCGTCATGTGGCGCACCGGCCGGCGGTCCCTGGATGTCCTGGTACGGGACAGGAATGCCCCGGAAAGCCCCAACTCGGGCTGGCCCATGGCGGCCCTGGCGGGAGGGCTGGGGGTGCGGCTGGAAAAACCCGGGGGGTACGTCCTGGGGGACGGCCTGGCCTGGCCCATGAGGGGCGGGGACGTGGCCGGGGCCGCGGCGGCGGTGGACCTGGCGGCGGGGCTGTTCGTCATCCCCCTGCTGGGCGTCCTCCTCGGGGCCTGACCGATGGATTTAAAAGGAATGCCTGTCCGGAGTATTCCAGGATGGAAACCGAAGAGGATTTTACCGCCGCCATAGAGGAGGACGGGGACAACCCCGAGCTGCACCTGAAGTTCGCCAGGTTCCTGTGGGAGAAGGGGCGCTTCCAGGACGCCGAGCACGAGTTCGAGACGGCCCTTGCCATCGACGGGGACAATGCCGAAGGCCACCTGGACCTGGCCAGGCTCTACCTGGAGAAGGAGTTCTACCTCCCCCAGTACGCCACCATCCACATCATGAAGGCATACGAGCTCCTGGACAGGTTCGAGGACGGGGGGGAGGCCTTCTACGAGACCCTGGAGGAGCACTTCCGCCTCCTGGAGGTCATGCACTTCGACGAGGAGCTGCCGGGGGACGCCCGGGCCCTGGCCGCCGTCCTCCTGGGCAGGATGAACCTCCAGATGGGCATCCTGGACGATGCCGCCAAGTGGTTCTACGCCTTCCTTGAGCTCCAGGACGCCCTCCCGGACGCCGTAAGGGAGGCGCGGGACGGGATAGAGAGGATAGAGGAGTCCGTGGAGGAGACCTTAAAAGACAAGACCATCGACAACGAGACCAGGGCCGAGGCCCTCTACACCCGTGGGATTCTGAGGTACAACCAGGGGGAGGCGGACAGCGCCTGGACCCTCATCAAGGCCGCCAGGAACTTCGCGCCGCCGGATACCGAGGTCTACATGAAGGCCACCCTCTACTACATCCAGCTGGTGATGGAGAAGAGGGACAGGACCCGGGAGGAGACCGAGGAGGCCCTGGCCCTGTGCGACGAACTCCTGGACTACGACCTGGACGACGAGCTGAAGGAGATAGTCGCATCATTCAAGGGGGAACTGGGGTAGAGATGAAGGACCTGGAAGACGTCCTCAGGGAATCGGGTATCACAACCGGGGAGATGGTATCCGCCTACCTGGAGCTGTTCGTGGCCCATCCCGGGATAGAGACCGCACAGGAGGCGGAGGCCGGGTTCCGGCGGGAACTGGAGAGGGCCATGGACGACGTGAACGTCTGCGCCCTGGTGGCGGCGGGCCTGAAACTGGAGGAGGAGGCAGAGGCGGGGAGGCTCCCGGGCATGGACCCGGAGGCCTTCCGGGAGGATGCGGTCCACATCCTGGCCGACGAGGTCCTGGGCATGGCCATAGCGGAGTACATCGGAGGCACCCGGGCCCGCTTCGAGTACGTGCGCTACGACCGGGAAAAGCCCGGCATCCTGGGCAGGCTGGGGCCCTTTGCCGACGACGTCGTCTGCGGTCTCATCGCCGGGGTGTCCTCGAGGCTCTATACAGAGGCGGGGATGGCCGGGGGAGAGAAAAAACCCTTATAGATGGAGGGACAAGGATAGCAAGGATGAGCACCTTCTCCGCCATAAGAGACGTCCTCGCCTTCCTCACCGTCATCCCGGTGGGCTCACCCGGGGGAATCGGGGGGGCGGCCCGGGGGGCATGGCTGTTCCCGGCGGCTGGCGCCCTCCTGGGAATCCCGGCCGCCCTGGCAGGATATGTCCTGATGCAGTTCCTTTCCCCGGACGTCTCCCTGCTCCTGGCGCTCTTCATCCTCTACGTCCTCACGGGCTTCCACCACCTGGACGGTCTCCTGGACACGGGCGACGCCCTGATGTGCAGGGGTAGTCGGGAGAGGCGGCGGGAGGTCATGCACGACCTGAACACCGGCGCGGGGGGATATGGGGCGGGGTTTTTCGTGCTACTTTTGACCTTCCTGGCCCTGCGGGAGGCGCCGCGGCCCCTCCTGGCCCTGGTGGTGGCCGAGACGGCCGCCAAGATGTCCATGGTCTCGGCACTCTATATAGGCAGACCTTCCCACGAGGGAATGGGCAGCAGGTTCTCCGCCGAGGTGAGGCGCAACCACCTGATGTTCTTCTCGGCCCTCGTCCTGGCGGTCTCCATCTCCTTTTTCTTCCTGGGCGTCCTGGGGCTCCAGGCCGTCCTTGCGGCCCTGGTGGCGGCCCTGGGCATGGACGTCCTTGCCAGGAGGTCCCTGGGGGGCATATCCGGGGACGTCCTCGGGGCCGTCAACGAGGTATCCCGGGTAGGGGCGCTGGTGGTGATGCTCCTTTGATGCTCGATGCCCTGGTCATGGCAGGGGGAAGGGGCGAGAGGATGGGGGCAGGGGAGGAGAAGCCCATGCTGCCACTCCTTGGCAGGCCGATGATAGACTACGTCCTGGACGCACTGGAGGAGTCCGGGTGCATCCGCCGGGTCTTCGTGGCCACAAGTCCCGATACCAGGAGGACCGAGGAGCACGTCAGGGAGAGGGGGCTGGAATCTGTCCGGGCCCCGGGGGAGGGATTCGTGGAGGACCTCAGGTGGTGCATGGAGAACCTCCGCCTGGGCAAGACCCTGGTGATATCCTCGGACCTGCCCCTGCTGTCCGGGGAGGACATCGAGATGGTGGTCAGGGAATACCACGGGAAGGGGCTGCCACACATGGCGGTGCTGATACCGGCGGTGGTGGTGGCGGCCCTGGGGATGGATGCCACCATGGCGGAGGAGGGGATGGTGCCCTCGGGGATAAACGTGGTGGACGGGACCGCCCTGGACGTCTTCTCGGAATCGCGCCTTGTGACCTCCCTGATACCCTTTGCCTTCAACGTCAACACGCCCGGGGACCACCGGAAGGCAGAAAGTATATTAAGCTCCAGGAGGGATAGGTAGAGGATATGCCGGTGAGCCAGGAACTCTTGGACATCCTCGCATGTCCCATGTGCAAGGGGGATGTGGAATACATAAGGGAGGGGGACTTCCTCCACTGCCGGAAGGACGATGTGCGCTACTACAAGGAGAGGCTGGAGGGCAGGACCGCCTGCCCCAAGTGCGGCGACGCCATGGAGGATATAACGGGCGAGGTCCTCGTCTGCACCGAGTGCAGGAGGTGGTACCCCATCATAGACGACATCCCGCACATGCTCCCCGACGAGCTCAGGGAGGACCTGGACCTGGGGTCATGATAGCGGGCATCGACGAAGCCGGACGCGGCCCGGTCATCGGACCCCTGGTGGTTGCAGCCTTCCAGTGCCGGGAAGGGGAGGTTGGAGACCTGGAGTCACTGGGGGTGCGGGATTCAAAGAAGCTGTCCCCGAGAAGGAGGGAGGAGCTCTTCGATGTCCTGGTGGAGGGGTACGCGGCCGAGGTGGTGAAACTCTCCCCCCGGGAACTGGACGCCTGCCTGATGGGCGGGGGCAGCCTCAACCGGCTGGAGGGGGAGAGATTCGGGGAACTGGTGAACCGCCTGGAGGCAGGGACGGTCTACATCGACTGTGCCGATGTGGACCCCGAGAACTTCAGGGCCCACATCTCAAGGGTCCTGGAGAGGGACTGCCGCCTGGTCATCGCCCACAGGGCCGACGAGCGCTATCCCGTGGTCTCTGCGGCCTCCATCATCGCCAAGGTGGAAAGGGACCGGGAGCTCGAAAGCCTCAGGGAGGAGTACGGTGGGCAGCGGGTATACATCGGACAGGAAGACCATGGAGTTCCTTAAGAGCTGGTACCGGGAGAACCGTGAACTGCCTGAGTTTGTCAGGAGAAGCTGGCGGCTCAAGCTGTTCAAGAACCGGCGCCTGGATTCCTCTAGGCTCGAAGATTTCCTATAGTTCTCCCTGGCCTAGATGAGCCGCCTCTTCCTCATCTCCAGGATGGCCGGTCGGCAGGAAGGGCAGTTGCAGTCCCCGTTGAGGGAGGGCCTCATTCCCATGACGTCGATGAAGTTGCATACCGCCTTTTCCATATCCAGGTATTCGCACTTTTCGTTGAGTCCTTGAACCCGCCCCCCTTCAGGGGGATTCATGGGACATGGAAACCCGTCCCCATATATAAATCTTCTGAAGAAAAACGTCACATGCCCTCGCTCAGTTTCTCGCCCAGGATTCGCTTCAGCTTTTCGATGTCCCTCGGGAAGTTGAAGTAGTCGGCAAACTTCGGGGTGGTCTTCAGGAGCTTGCTCCTGCCCGAGGGCTCGGCTGTGATGAACTCCTTGGCCACCAGGGTCCTGACGTGCTCGTAGGTCAGGTACCCCCTGGCCCTGACCACCTCGGCCTGGAGGACGGGCTGCTTGAGCGCGATGTAGGCCAGGGTCTTGAGGACCTCCCCATCCACCGCCGGCTTCACGAAATCCTTGAGGAGCTCGGCGTACTCGTCCCTGGCCTGCATGGCGTAGCGGCGGTCCCCTATCTTCATGATCTCCAGGCCGCCGTCCCTTCTGCGGTACTCATCCATCAGCTCCTCGATGTAGGCCACTATCTTATCGGCGGGGAGTCCCGTGACCCGGTTTATCTCCTCCACCGAGACCGGGTCGGTGGCCACGAAGAGCACTGCCTCTATCAGGTTCTTCATTTCCCATTCCTCAGCGAGATGTATATCTCCCCGAAGAGCTCGTTCTGCCAGACCTTTATCTTCTTCTGGGAGTCCAGGTAGAGCAGGGAGAGGAGCATCTCCACGATGACCATCTTCTGCTTTTCGGGGACGAGGTCATAGAAGTTGATGACCTTGTAGCTCTGGCCCATCTCCTTCAGCTGCTCGTAGATTCTGACCAGCCTCTCCTTGATGTCCTCCTCGTCAACAGAGATGACCATCTTGGGCCTCTGCCTGGGCTTCTTCGGGAAGTTCTTCCTTATCATCTCCTCCCCCAGGGCCTGCTGGAGGGCGTCAATCAGCTCGAAGAGGGTGGACCTGCGCTCGGCCCTCCTCCTTAAGGGCACCCTCAGTCCCTGGATGCGGCTGCGTCCCCCTGCCCCGGCCAGGTCCTCCAGCATCCCGAAGCCCAGGTCCGGGACCTCCTCTTCCTCGGGCAGGATGGCCTCGGACTTCATCCTCAGGAGGATGGAGGTGGTCAGGAGGGTCTTGCCGGACAGGCGCAGGTTGACCCGCTCCATGCGCCGCACCTCCTCGGCGAAGCGGTCTGCAATCTCGGCCACATCGATGTCCCAGGGGTCCATCTCATCGGCGATGACCATCTCTATGAGCATGTCCACGGGGTGCATCTCGGCCCTGGATTTCAGCCCGGCGTAGGTATCAGTCAGCAACTTCCTCCAACTCCACTCCGATTATCTTTGAGACCCCGTCCTCGTTGGAGACCCCGAAGAGCTGGTTGGCCGAGGACATGAGGGTGTCCTTGTGCGATATAACGATGAACTGGGCGGTCTTGGCGGACTCCGCTATCATCTCGGATATCTTCTTCTCGTTGGTCTTGTCCAGGGAGACGTCGATCTCGTCCAGGACATAGAAGGGGGCGGGCTGGAAGCGCTGGATGGCGAAGATGAAGGTCAGGGCAGTCAGGGTCTTCTCCCCCCCGGACATGGCCTCGATATAGGCCGGGGCCTTCTTGCCCGGGGGGTGGGTCCTTATCTCCAGGCCCCCTTCCAGTGGGTTCTCGGCATCCAGGATGAGCTCCGCCGAGCCCCCGTCGGAGAGCCTGGAGAAGATGCGGTTGAAGTTCTGGGCCACCTTCTCGAAGACCTCCATGAATATCTGGTACTTCCTGGACTCTATCTCCCCCATGAGCTCCAGGATGGACTCCCTCTCCCGCTCCAGGCGCTCGGTCCGCTCCACATAGACCCCCACCTTCTCCTTGACCTCCTCGTAGTCCTCGATGGCCCTCATGTTGATGGGCTCCAGGGCCTCCATCTCCACCTCCATCCTGGCAATCTCAGCCTCTACGGCCGCAGGGTCGATGGGGGTCTCCAGGTCAACCTCCACATCCTCGAACTGCTTCAGCGCGCCCCTGATGTCCTCCAGGCGGGTCTCCAGGCGGGCCATCTCGATGCGCGCCTCCTCGCAGCG